>CAMWXV010000054.1 GCA_947178305.1 uncultured Porphyromonadaceae bacterium
TGCAGCCTGTTGGAAGCAACGATGGCGTGTCCACAGACCTTGACGGTAACTTCACCCTCCAAGTGCCCGCCTCCATCAAGGAAATCAAGGTGAGCTACATCGGCATGAAGCCCGCCATCCTACCCGTAAGCGCAAAGATGCGCATAGTGCTTGAACCCGCGAGCAACATGCTTGAAACCGTTGTCATAACCGGTTACGGTTCCGGCAAGAAACTCGGTTCTGTGGTTGGTACTGTAGCCGTTGTTGGCGAAAGCACATTTGCCGACACCCCTTCAAGCAACTTTGTGGATGCACTTCAAGGTCAAGTAGCCGGTTTGAACATCTATTCATCCACCGGTGAGCCAATGTCAACACCTTCTTCAGTACAGATTCGTGGTGTCAACTCTTTGAATGCAAGTAACACTCCTCTTTATATCTTGGACGGAGCCCCTGTTACATCATCTATTTTCAATACCCTCAGCCCCAATGATATTGAAAACGTAACAGTGCTCAAAGACGCATCAGCCGTTGCCATTTACGGTAGCCGTGCAGCAAACGGTGTTATCGTTATCACCTCCAAAAAAGGTAAATATGGTCAGGACGCCAAAGTAACATTCCGCGCCAATGTTGGTTGGTCCGGTATGGTTTCCGACAAAACCCAGCTCATGAACTCACAACAGTACATTCAGTTCCGTGACATGATCAACAGCCCGGTGAGTCAGGAAATTCGCGACGTTGTTAACAACTACGGCATTGACACCGATTGGAAAGACGAAATGTTTGGCAACAACGCTCTTCTTTACTCTGTGGAAGCCGCCATTCAGGGTGGTAGCGAGCGTTTGAGCTACTATATGAGCCTCAGCCACTACGATCAGGACGGTATCATCGAGCAGTCCGGCATGCGCCGTGAGTCACTTCGTGCAAATCTTGATGCAAAAGTCAACGACTGGTTCCGTGTTGGCTTCCAAGGCAACTTCGGTTATGCCAAATATCAAACCAACTGGATTAACGATGCAGCTCATAGCTCAGGTGGTGGCGTTTACACAAACAACCCTATCACTTTTGCACGCGTAGCACTGCCTTACGAATCCCCTTACTACTATAACATCACACCCGAAGGAAACATAGTATTCGGTGACCGCGCTGACAAACTCCATTTCTCTCAACGCATGGTGCCCAACTACTACTTCAAGTATTCAGGTGGTCACAACGACCGTGTCACTGCCAATGCCAACATTTATGAGCAAATCAACCCCATCAAAGGTTTGACTATCCGCGCTCAACAGGCATTGAACGCTTATGACAACACCGGAAATCCCTACAACCTGCCACGTCCCTACGAAACCACACCTATGGGTGATGTCATTAACCCCGGATTGACCAACGCCCAACTCCAAGCCGGCAAAAAGCAGACAGACGGTAGCGCAGGTAAGAGCTTCAGCCGTTACTACCAGTTCACCTACACCAACACCATAGAATACAAAACCACAATCGCGGCCAAACACAGCCTTTCTGCCCTCCTGGGTCAGGAATCTATCATAACCCGCAGCCGTGGATTCCTGGTGAACACCGAAGGTCAGTACAATCCCGACATGATGACTCTCGGCAACGGTACAAGCGTAGATATGAGCATGGTTAGCGACAGCTTCAGCGAGTACATCATGAACTCCTACTTCGCCAATGTAAACTACGACTTTGACAACCGCTACTTCTTTGACGCTTCTTTCCGTCGCGACGGTAGCTCCAAATTTGCCCCCGGACATCGCTGGAGTAACTTCTATGCAGTCGGCGCCATGTGGAATGCCAAGAACGAAGCCTTCCTTAAAGACGTGAATTGGCTTTCCGACCTCCAACTGCGTGTCAACTATGGTACCACCGGTAACTCCGGTATTGACCCTTGGTCTTATCTCGGAGCTGTAGGTCAAACCACCTCTTTCGGAGGAAACCCCGCAACCGTGGTCAGCGGTGCCGCAAACCCCAATTTGAGCTGGGAAACAGTGAAACAAGTAAACGTAGGTCTCAGCCTCGGGTTCTTCAACAACCGACTCACCTCCAACATTGACTTCTACAAGAAGAAAACTTGCGATATGCTTCTTGCCATCCCTTACAGCTACACCACAGGTCTTAGCGGCGCTCTCGGCAACATCGGTGCCATGACCAATACCGGTGTGGATGTGGAAGTTCGCGGTGAAATTTTCCGCAACAAAGATTGGTATGTTGGTGCCCGCGTGAACTTCAACTACAATAAGAATGAACTCACAGAGCTGTTTGACGGCCGCGACCAGTACGCCATGCCCGAATACTCACTCATGTACAAGGTTGGTCACTCTCCGTTTGAATTCTACAACACCACATATGTTGGCGTAGACCCGCGCGACGGTAAGCAGATTTGGCTGGATGCCAACGGCAACCGCACCAAAGTGTGGAAAGAAGGTGAATACGATGTGCTTCAAGGCAAAAGCTACATAGCTCCTTGGACCGGTGGTTTCGGCATCGATGCCCGCTGGAAAGGTATCCGCGTAAGCGCCGACTTCACTTGGGCTGCTGAGAAGTATATGCAGAACAATGACCGTTTCTTTACCGACAACCCAACACAATTCGGTGACCAGTCAAACCAAAGCGTAGAAATGCTCACTATGTGGATGAAGCCCGGTGATATAACCAACGTACCCGCCTACGGTGAAGAGATCCGCTACGACTCTCGCTTCATGGAAGATGCTTCATTCATGCGTATGAAGAATATCACTGTAAGCTACACATTGCCCAAAAAGTGGCTCTCTGCTATCCGCATGCAGGACATCACATTCCACTTCACAGGCCGCAACCTTTGGACTGTGACCGATTTCTCCGGTTTTGACCCAGAGCCTCAAACCAACAATATCGCATTCTTCTACCCCAATACCCGCCAGTACGAGTTCGGTGTTGAAGTAACATTCTAATCCTTTTATTAAGAATATAGAAACATGAAAAAAATAATATTATCATTCTTGGCACTTGGCTCACTGCTTTTGTCGTCCTGCTCCATGGACACCGAGCCACAGGGCGTGCAGACAGATGAAAACGCCATGAGCACATTCATCGACTGTCAGGCCGGTCGCCTTGGTTTGTATTCCAATATGCGCGGTTTCGGCACAGGCGGCTACATATACCTCACCGAACTGCAGACAGACATGTTCTGCGGCACACTGACCAACGGAAACCGAAACGGCCAGTTCGGTGCAGGTTCATTCGGTGCCGGCACCGGTGATTTCGCCTCCATATGGTACGGTTGCTACAGCCGTATCGGTAACACCAACTTCTTCATCACAAAAGCACAGGAACTGCTTAACAGCGGAAAACTTGATGCCGACCAGATTCGTGATGTAAACGGATTTATTGGAGAAGCCCACTTCGCTCGAGCATTGTACTATCTGTATTTGTTTGACCACTTCTGTCAAACTTATACAGCCGATAATGCCAACAAACCCGGTCTCGGATTGCCTTTGGTAACAGAATATGTTCCGTCTCCCGACCGTAGCACTTACAAAGGCCGTAGCACAATGGCCGAAACATTCAAGCTCATTGACGAGGATCTTACCACAGCCTTTGACGCATTGGCAGCTTGGGAAGATGCCGGTCATAGCGAAGCTTTGGTTCAAAGTTCAGCTTTCGTCAACACTTATACCGTAGAGGCTCTTCAAGCCCGTGCTGCTCTTCTCCGTGGTGAAGGATTCTATGAAACCGCTATAGAGAAAGCCGAAAATGTGATCACCGCCGGCATCTGGACATTGACCTCACGCAATAATTATGCAGCATTGTGGACAAACGACATGGGTAGCGAACTTATATTCCGTCCTTATGTCGCAGCAGCAGGCAACAGCGAAAATGGTGGCATTTCATCTACCGGCGGTGCTTGGTTGACAACCAGTGGTGACGAAGCCGACTATGTACCTTTGTATGAGAACTGCCTTACTCTTTACGATGATGTGGCAGACATACGCTTCGCCTCATTCTTTGAAATGCGAAATCTGAAACTTTATGGCGTGGCTCGTGAGGGTTTTGTATTCACCAAATTCCCCGGCAACCCTGTTTTTGATGTCACACTGCAAGCCATCAAAAACATGCCCAAGATCCTGCGTCTCAGCGAAATGTACCTCATCAAAGCAGAAGCGGCACAACTTAGCGGCCAACCAGAAATTGCCAATGAAGCTCTCCGCGACCTCCGTCGTGCCCGTATCTTAGGCTATAACAATCCCGATTACAGCGGTGATGAACTTCGTGACGAAATCCGCTTGGAACGTACTCGCGAACTTATCGGTGAAGGTTTCCGCATGAGCGACCTCCGTCGTTGGGGACTTGGATTCAAACGCAATCCCAACTATCCCATCTCTTCCGGCATGCCGGCTCTGTTCCGTGAACTTGACAAGAACTTGAGCTACTCTCCCGGCGACCATCGTCTTGTATGGCCTATCCCTCAGGATGAAATGGAAACCAATCCTCAAATTGCCGGTCAGCAGAACCCCGGTTACTAATAATTCAAACATTTAATACGACACATAAATGAAATTCAATAAAATTATAGCCATTACCGTTGCTTTATTGGCATTCACCTCGTGTTCCGACGACGATGTGGATTACAACTCCAATGGCGGTGTTACCGTGGAGATGGCCGATGCCACTCTATCGGTAGAGGAAAACGTAAAAGACGGTTTGTTGAATGTTCCCATCGTAGTCAAAGGCAACGCCAACGGCATGGTGAAAGTGGATATAGCCATTTCATCTCCCGCCAATGAAGGAGCCATTGAAGACAAACACTTCTTGGTTACAGGCAAAACCATCAACATTCCTGCCGACAAAAAAGAAGGATACGTGGAAATCTTCATTAAAGACGACCGTTTCAAAAATCCCAACCACTCGTTTAATGTTACGATCACATCAGCCGAAGGTGCAACAATCGGTGCTATCAAGAGCACAACTGTCACCATCGTTGACAACGACCAGACCCTTTACGGACGAATTCAAGGCACATGGCGTATGAACGGTTTTGACGGATTCAGCGACAATGCACTTAAACAGCGCTACTGCACCATTAGCGGTGTGCCCGAAGACATGGATGGTTTTGGAACCACTCTGTTCCTTGATTTCACTGATGACGATGCCATTGCATTGCACGTAGAAGCCAAGCTCGTTAAGGCAACAGACAATTCAGGACAGGAATTTGATGCCATAGCCATTAGCTGTCCGCAAAAAGTTGGCACCTACTCGTCATACGATCTGCAACTCTTCGGATCTGACGGCAATCAGATATACGGAGGCAATTTGTTGGCCGTAATCAACGGTGATGAGTCCGAAATCATCTGGGCTTCTCAAATGGATTTCGCTGTAGTTGCCACTGCTGGCAGTCAGGTTGCCGGATTCTGGGATTACTATTACGACTTGTCTTGGGATCGCGACTAAACCGAATCATTCCAATTCTAATCAATATTCAAGAATGTGCATTCCGGCGCTATATTGCCGGAGGCACATTCTTGTGTTAAAAATCATATCATTATCATATGAACAAACCATTACTAATATTTTTGCTCGGGGCAGCCTCTGCGGTATCAGCTGCAGCACAATGCAAAATCACTCCCGATGGCATGAATCTGATTCAGCAATGGCGCATGCAGAGAGAATCCGTAACAGATCCCTTCCAGAAACAAACTCTTGACGCACAAGGGGCTCAAAGTTACGGAGCAATCATTAGCCTTGCAGAAGGAGCCAATTTTGAGGTTCTTGCCCAATTGGGTATTGAACCAACAACAGTGGTGACCGACAATTTGATTGTCGCAGAGATTCCTTTGGACAAAATGGATGCCGTGGCAGCTCTTCCCGAAGTAACATGCATACAGTTTGGTGGAGAGCAAAAGCCTCTTATGAATTATGCTCGTACTTCCGGCAATGTGGAACAAGTGCAAAATGGATTTACATACAAAGGCGCAACCCACAGCTTTGACGGCACTGGTGTGGTTGCAGGTCTTGTAGATGCCGGCATAGACCCGAACCACGCTAATTTTCGTGATGACAACGGTAACCTCCGCGTAGCGCGGGTATGGCATTTCTCCGGTACCGCAGGAACCTACAGAACTTACGCCACACCATCTGCAATAGCATCGTTCTCCACAGACAATGCATCCATGACTCATGGCACCCACGTAGCCGGCATAATGGCCGGTAGCTATGACGGTGCCGGAAAATGGGTTAGCCAGAGCTCTCCTGATTCTCCTGCAGGGCTTAAGATTGAAAACAGCACCATACCTTTCAAGGGTGTGGCCACAGGTGCAACCATAGCCATGGCCGGAGCACCATCTCTTACAGACAACAATGTTATCGGTGGTGTGACCCAGATTGTGCAATTTGCCGAAAGTCAGAACATGCCGTGTGTTGTAAACATGTCATTAGGCAGCACCATCGGTCCGCACGATGGCACAGATCCCTATTCACAAGCACTCACAGCATTAGGAAAAAGAGCCATAATATGCATGTCCGCCGGCAATGATGGCGACATGAATATGTCCATAGCCAGAACATTGACTGCGTCAAATCGCACTCTCACCACATTCATCAAAGATAATACCGCGGAAGACGCCGCAGTGGATATATGGTCATCCACCGACCAACCCTTGACCGTAAGCTGGGTTATATACGACACTTCATCCAAAAGCTATACAACCCTTGTATCCATGAGCGATAGCTCCAACGGAAATTTTGAATTCGTTGGAAACAACTCATCATACACACAAAACAGTGTGTTCAACTCCGCTTTTACAGGTTTCGTGGCATTGAGTTCCAACTTGGCAACCTACAACAATCGCTTCAATGTCTACGCTCGGTTCAATGTAAAACCCAAAACAGGCAACAGCACCAAACTTCTCGGCTTGAAAGTTGAGGGTGTCTCCGGCCAAAAAGTGTATGTTTACGGAGCAAGTTGTGAATTCACAAACCTGCGCAGCGTAAGCGGCTCTGTTGCCGGCATACCGGCAAACTCAATTAATGCCAGCGCTGCAGCCGACAACGTAATATCAGTTGGTTCATACAATTCTCGTCTGTACTACGGTATTCTTCGCAGCGGATACTATGGCTACTATCCTGAAGACTATATGTACAATGACATCAGTCCGTTCTCATCCTATGGCGAAACAATCCAAGGCATATACAAACCCGACCTTTGCGCTCCGGGATGCGGCATCGTATCAAGTATCAGCACACCATACTTCAATGCCAGTGGAGCCACAGAAAGCAACATGTCGGCATCAGCAACAGCTTACAACCGCAATAACTATTGGATGAACATGCAGGGCACAAGCATGTCATGTCCGTTTGTAAGCGGCGTTGTAGCTTTATGGCTTCAAGCCGACAACAACCTTGGGTACACTGACGTGATGGATGTTATAAACGCCACCAGCGTTAAAGACCGCTATGTAACCGACGGTGGCAATAGCGAGCGATGGGGTGCAGGCAAAGTGGACGCCTTGGCCGGCATCAAATACATCCTTGACAGAAAGGCCGCCATTGGAGCCGTGGTTGCAGACCAACCCGAAAAGATGGTGTTCGTGTCAGCCACCACAGACGGTTATGACATAACAGTAGCCGGAGCTTCGGAGGTCAATGCCACTCTTCACTCCATTTCTGGCATAGAGGCCGCGCGTGTCAACGCTTCGGGCTGCAATGCAGTAATCCCTACCGCCGGTCTTCAGAGCGGTGTCTACATACTGAGCGTGGACACTCCCGCCGGTCGTCACACCACAAAATTAGCTGTGAGATAATTCATTGACATATCTTTAAATTCCTTACAATAGAGGCGCCAAATATTTTGGTGCCTCTATTGTCTCAGTTAAATGGTGTTAACAACAATGGCAGTTCCCAACCGTGTCGTTAACTTTGTAAGTTGAATCAATCACATTCTATTTGCATGAACAAACTATACGCAATTTTAACCGCTTCACTTTTGGCCGGAGCCATGACTGCGCCATCAGTCGGTCAAAACAAGCTCAATATGCAAGGAAGCGCCTTGCTGGAAGAATATCAGGCCCAACGTGCTCAACGCATACGCACCATAGGTCTAAAAGCGGTTGAGGCAGAACCATCACCGCTACAAGGAGCCATCGTGGTTCTTAACAGTGGCGAAACATCCGAGAGCCTGCGTCAAAAAGGATTTGAAGTGCAAAGCGATCTCGGATCCATTGTTACCGTAAGCCTGCCGATGGACAGCGTACAGACCCTATTGGATATGCCGCAGGTCAAGAGTGTGAGCATGGGCGGCAAAAAAAGGCTGCTCATGAACAATGCCCGCAATGCATCAAAAGTCACCGAAGCACATTCAGGCATAAGCCTCGGCAACACCACAGCCAAATACGATGGCTCTGGTGTGATAGTAGGCCTCATGGACGGCGGCATGGAACCAAACCATGTTAACTTCCTTAACGAAGATGGCACCTCAAGAGTGAAACGACTATGGGTATATGACTCATATTCCACCACACCACAAAGTTACACCACGGAATCAGCCATCAAAAACTTCACTACCGAAGATCGCACAGAAACCCATGGCACACATGTGGCCGGCATAATGGCCGGCAGCTACAATCGCACCGGCAAATACTACAGCTCATCAAACGCCACCACAGGGAATATCCCCTACTATGGAGTGGCCACAGGTGCCGACATAGCCATAAGCTGCGGCGACTTGACCGACGAAGCCATCATTGACGGAGTAGAACGCATCATTGAATATGCCGAGCAGCAAGGCCAGCCGGCAGCCGTCAACCTATCTTTGGGAAGCAACTACGGCCCACACGACGGCTCTGACGCATTTTCGCAAGCGCTTGACGCGTTAGGTGAAAGAGCCATAATCTGTGTAGCCGCAGGAAACGAAGGCGAGGACAACATTACAATTGAAAAAAACTTCAATTCCGACAACGACGAATTGAAAACCTTTGTATACTTCAACAACGCCTATGGCTACAACGGAATCTACGGCATCTTGGACATATGGGGATCCGACGACATACCATTGACCGTAACCATCTCGGCTTACAAAACATCCACCAAGACATTGACCACACTGGCCACATTCTCCGGAAGAAAAAACACCACAATCAGCCGCTCCACCAACTCCACAGCCATATCATCCGGCACCATGACAGTGAGCGCGGGCGTGGATGCCAACAATGACCGCTACAATGTCTACGCCGAATGCAACACCCTGAAACTCGCAAGCGGCTACAGACTCGTGATAAGCGTCAAAGGACAACCCGGACAAAAAGCCAACCTCTACTTTGAAGGCAACTCCACATTCTGCGCCAGCCCCTCAGGCCCCAACGGAGCGGCAGTATCCGGCTACACCAACGGCTCTCCCGACCAATCTATAAACAGCATGGCATGTGGCGACAACATTCTGTCAGTAGGCGCCTATGTGTCAAGCACCTCATGGTACACACCCGAAGGAAAAATGGGCTACAACCCCGGATCGGGATTCAACAACGGAGCCATAGCCCCCTATTCATCCTATGGCACTCGCTTCCAAGGCGACAAACTGCCACATGTATGTGCTCCCGGCTCAGCCATAATATCAAGCTACAGCCGATATTACGTAAGCTACTGCAACAGCAATTACGGCTACGACGACTATGGCACAACATCTGCCATGACAGCAACCGCGACCAACGGCACCGCAACCGACTATTGGGGCGAAATGGACGGCACTTCAATGGCCACACCATTCATGACCGGAGTGGCCGCATTATGGCTGCAAGCCGACCCATCGCTCACCATCAGCGACATAAAGAAAGTGGTGAACCAAAGCAGCACCACCGACTCCTACACCAACAGCACACGCTGGGGCGCAGGCAAGGTGAACGCGGCCGAAGGTCGCGCACCATCTTGGCCAACCTCGCATCAATAGGCTCTGTGGAACACGAGCTGACCTCTGACAACATCAACATGACAGCCGACCACGGCTCTCTCAAAATAACAGCTCCCGGAGCTTCTGCCCTGAAAGCCGAAGTATATAGCATCAACGGCATCAAAACCGTAGAGGCACACGCCTCGGGCGACATACTCACCGTAGACACACAGCGATTGGCTCGCGGACTGTACGTGGTGCGCGTAACATCGCCCACAGGCTCAGTAATCAAAAAAATAACACTTTAAGACTTTTTCAATAAACAAATGGCAAATTGGTTTGAATGCAAAGTGCGCTATGACAAAACTATGGAAAATGGCGCAATCAAAAAAGTAACTGAACCCTACTTGGTAGACGCTCTGTCATTTACCGAAGCTGAGGCTCGCATAATAGAAGAACAGACACCGTTCATTTCTGGA
>CAMWXV010000055.1 GCA_947178305.1 uncultured Porphyromonadaceae bacterium
CACTGAGGGTGTGGATGTATTTCTGCTGGTCGGCGGGGGAGAAGAGGAAACGGTTAAGGAATTGCATGGGCGAGAAGTGCCTTTCGCCATCAAGCACTATGTCTTCGGCAAGCTCGGTTATGGCATCAATCACGCGTTTGTTTTCATCAAACTGTATGCCGTCTTGTGAGTAATAACCGAAACGCACGGTTTCGCCCACGTTCCATTCACCGCTGTCGGCAGGAATGATGCCTTGCAGGAGTTTGATGAATGTGGATTTGCCGGCTCCGTTGTGGCCTATTATGCCGAGACGTTCGTAGCGTGCAAACGTGTAGGTGAAGTCGCGCAGTATCACCTTGTCGCCAAAACTTTTGTTTACGCCTTGCGCCTCAAATATCTTGGAGCCGATGTAAGATGACTTCACATCCAGCTTCATGTGGCGCTCGGTGTAGTCAGCGCGGGCTTTGTCCTTAAGGTCGTAGAAAGCGTCTATGCGGTATTTCGCTTTTCCGGCTCGTGCCTGTGGCTGGCGGCTCATCCATTCCTGCTCGCGGCGCAGTGTGTTCTTGACTTTGGCAAGTTCTCCTTCCAATGCTTCTATGCGTTCGGAGCGACGACGCAGATACAGGTTGTAGTTGCCTTGGTATGTGAATATGCTTTGATGGTCCATTTCTATTATCTTGTTGCATACGCGGTCAAGGAAATAGCGGTCGTGAGTGACCATCAGAAGAGTTATGCGCTGGCGTGTGAGGTATGATTCAAGCCATTCCACAATTTCTATGTCAAGATGGTTGGTTGGCTCGTCAAGTATGAGTAGGTCGGGATGCTCCAGCAGCATTCGTGCCATGGCCACACGTTTGCGCTGACCGCCACTGAGCTGTCCCATCCTGGCGGTGAAGTCGGTGATGTGAAGCTGGGTGAGCATTTGTCGCATCATGTCTTCATGGTCCCATGCACCTATTGCGTCCATGGCTTGTGACGCAGTGGATATTTCATCTGGATTGCCTTGTGCCAATGCTTGCTCATAGGCTGTTATGGTGCGCAATGTTGCAGTGTCGCCGCTCAGGCACGCTTCGGCAACGGTGGCTTCGGGGTCAAATTCCGGCAATTGGTCAAGCATGCCCACTTTCAAGCCTGAGCGGAATGTCACGGTGCCGCTGTCAGCGCTTTCTTTGCCTGCAATGATGTGGAGCAGGGTGGATTTGCCGGTGCCGTTTTTTGCAATGATACCTATTTTGTCGCCTTCGTTAACACCGAAGGTTATGTCGTGAAACAGTATGCGATCGCCGTAGCTTTTGGTTAGATTCTCTATTTGTAGGAAACTTGCCATGATGAAATAATAATTAACGTGCCAAGGACAGATTTATGGACAGTCCGTAGGCGGTGTTGGTGGTAGGATAGGAGTTGTTGCTTACAATGGGAGTGTTGATTTGATGTTCAAAATACATGCCCACTGTAATGTTGCGGCTGAGGACATAGTTGGCGGTAAGATTGAAACCCAATGTGCGGCTGCCGGATGTAGCCTGGGTATAGTTGCTTTCTATGCGTCGTATGAGAGCCTGGTTGAGAGCGTAGGAGAAATCGCCTTTGATGTTGAGGTCGTTGCTCACTCCTTGCTGTGAACCTTTCATTTTCAGTACGGTGTTGAAGCCGATGATTTTGTATCCGAATCCGGCTGTGATACCGCGGGAGTTTGCTTCCACAACCTGTCCTGCTGAGGTGTTGAGGGTGAGGGTGCGCTGCTCGCGGTACTCGGCATTGAATGTGATGTCGTTCTGCATTGTGGCAGAGAATCCGATGAGTGGTGCGAAACGCTCGTTTATGGCAACAGAAGAGATGTTGTATGGTGAGCTGGGTATTGGGGCTCCTGTGATGGCATCAAGCGTGAATCCGAGATTGCTGCCATCGGCGGATATCCAGTTGAGGTACGATGAGTATGAGCCTACGGTGTAGGTACACTGATAGGCATGGCTCAATGTAAAGGTCTTGAACAGTTTGCGGAGATTGAACAGATCAACAATGCCATCGTAGGTGATGCGCCAGTTGGGAAGTACTTTGGCAAAAGAGGGGAATGGATCAAGCCACTGCTTGTGGGGATCGGTGCCTGTGTATGCTGCCATGAACGCCGGGATGAGCACATCGCTGCTGGTTCGGCTCACATCGCCCACTTCGGGGTTGAACATGCCTCCGGCATTTGGATGTCCGTCCATGAATCCTCCGGTGGGGTAACGCATGCCGCGATACTGGTTGCTGATACGGTTGGCCACGACCGGAATGTAGTCAAGGAATTTGTTGAATGTAGGGCTGTTGTATCCGTCTTCGGGTTTGGAACTTTGCAGGGCAGTGGCTATGGCGCAGTGTGTTTTAGTGTAGCTGCCGGAGAGGGATGTTGGCATATCGTCGTACATGAACTGCATCTGCTGTGTTCGGCTGTCGGTTCGGTTGGCCGTAAGTTGTATTTTCAAACCGCGAATCGGTTCAAGAGCCAGTTCTACATTTATTTCTGTGGCATGTGTGGTCAGGGCAGGAGAAGACTGACCGGTGTTGGTCATGAGCCATCCGCGTTCTTTGGCGGTGTTGATATATCCTTCGTCAACAAAACCGAATGCGAAGTCCAAACCTGGTGACATGGGGCCATAACTGTTGCTTTGACCGAAGATGTTGCCAATTTCAGGTGCAAAGAGGGGGATATTCATGGAGCGGGTGTCGCGCCATCGTATGGATGCGTTGCGCGGACTCATGAGTAGTCGTGATGCGTATTGTGCAGCTTCGGTCCAGAAATTTTTGTTTTCTTTGATTACTTCCGTGACTATGAATTTGATGTTTTTATCACCACGAGTGAGCACGGCTACGTTGTTGGCATCCACTATTTTGGTTTTAACGGCGAATGGTTTGTCATCGGGCACTGTACGTGCGGATATTCTCACTTTCTTTGTGCGCAGATTATGCTGTATTACAAGGGTGCTGTCGGCAGGAAGTGAGTCTGCAAGCAGGGTATATGTCCGTTCAAACTTCTTGGGTTTGGGTTTGTTGTCGGTGGTTTTGGTGGTGTTACGGTTGTTTTTGTTATTGCGGTTACCACGGTTGTTTCTTCGCTGTGAAGCAAATCTTTGGTTTACTTTTTTGAGGTACGGAACTTTGTTGAAGAGTCCTTCAAAATTCAGTCTGCCGTCCACATTCCATACAGCCTGGTTGGCTATGGAGTTGCCCATGCTCTGTCCATCTATGGTGGCTCCGCGGTCCCAACGGTAGGTGGCGTTATAGCTTGCGTTTGCACTCAGGAAGTCAAGAGATGGTATTTTGTTGAACGGAGCGCGATAGTTGGCCACAAAGGTTTGGTTGTAGGCCCATGGTGTGCCCATGCGCAGAATGGATTGCCACACGGAGTCGCGCCATTCGCGATATTCATCGGGGAACAGTTTGCGGTTGACAGCGCCTATAGGCTCGTCAATACGTGCAGAGGTATTGGAATTGAACGTAAAGCTCAGCGACTTGGTGAGATTCCAGGTAAGTGCGAGTTGACGGTCCCAAAGGAAGTTTTTGCTTACCTGCACCGGGAGCTGGAAGTTTACATCGGTTTCGGAGCGTGTTTGCAGTTCGTGATAGAACCTTGACATGGTGGTGAGGAAAGAGATGGTGTTGGGCAGAGGATTGATTTCCCACTCTTTCAGGAAGCGGGAGTTCTTGCCTTTGCTTTTAATTTTGTTGAACGGTTTTATCGGTTTAATGTATGGAGAGTAAGAATACTGGAATGAACCGCGATAGTCGTTGGTGTTCTCGTATTCGGTAGTTGGGTCGGATTTTGACTGTTTGTTGAACGAGAAGTTGATTACAAAGTTTGCCGGATCCCAAGGCATAGGGTTCTTGCTTTTGACATCAAATGTGAATCCCGACAGACTGAAACTCTGAGCGGTGGTGCGTTCTACGGCGAATGCTTTGATGGAGTCTTGAGCCTCTTTGCTTCCGGCATCGTCAAGAGCGTCTTTCAACAGCACATCCTGATCCAATGGGTTGTATTTGGGAGAGGTGGTTTCTTTGGTCATGGAGTAGTAGATGGGCGCCTTGAGTTTTGCTTTCTCGGGCAGGAAGCGTCCCACATCACCTTGCACGGCAAAAGAATAGCGATGATAGTCGTCCATGCGGCGTTCGTTGAGGCTTTGATCCACTGAGCCGAAGCCGGCGGTTTCAATATGTGCTCCGAAATTAAGTTGTGCAATGTCGCTAAGAGACAGGTTGGCCGAACCGTCAAGAGCCCAGCCGCCAGAGTTTTCAAAGTCAGTTACCTTAAGTTCGTTGATCCACACGGTACCGTCCTTGACGGTGGAAGAGTTGTTGCGCACACCGACAAGCATGACACGAATGTCGCTCAGTGACGGATTGCCCATCACGGATATGCGGTTGTTTTCATTGTTGGGATCGCGTCCGGTGTACAGAATGCCGAATCCTACGCCTTCCTGCATGGCGCGTTTGGCTCGGTTGCGCTCTTTTTTAAGCTCTACAAGCTGCTGTAGCTCTATGTCCATGAAGTTGCTTTCAGGCCATACAGAGTAGCGGTCGGTAGGGGTGTCGCTATAATGACCGTGAGGAGTGAGGCGTAAAGGCACTTCATATTCATAGAAGTTGTTTTTCACATCTGTGCCCAAGCGGATGAACACGGATAGTTCTCCGGAGCGGAGGTTGGTGACATCGTCAATAAGACTTTCGGCGTGTGTCCACATTTGCAAACGACGATAGTTGCGCAGGTCTTGCTGGGTGTTGCGATACACGGCGCGTCCATCACCGGGTTGGAGTCCGGTGACTTTGAGTGACAGGCTCTGTTCGTTGAGTTGCACAACCTGGGCTTGTCCCGGGTCGGAAATACGGCTTACGCCGGGAGGCAGGACATAGTTGATGGGTGTGCGGCCGGAGTTTTCCTCTATGTTTACGACCGATATGTCAAGTTTGCCTTCGGCCGGAGCGTCACCTCGTGTGTTGAGGTTGAAATCATATGGTCTCCATTCTCCGCGCACCAGTTCAAGTGTGGCAAATCGTAGGTGAGTGGGCATTTTAAAGCCTGTCATGAACATACGAGCGAATCGTATGGTGGAGAAGTCGTTGATTCCTCCTACCGCTTTTTCGTATTCGTGCAACGGTATTTTGAATTGATACCATTCTACTTCAAGTTCGCCTCCATCGCGTGTGCTAACCACTGACACTTGTTTGTCGGTGATGTAATTTTTGCCTACCACGAGATCTTCGGGGCGTATTGACACTTTGTATTGGAAATAGCGCTCGTACTCGTTGAGGGTGTTGTCCTGGTTGATGTCTTCCACATCGGGAAGTGTTCGCGAGGATTGATACAATGGGTCGCTTGCGTCCTCTGGTGACAGAGAGTTGCCCTCTACGCCATTGTAGCGTTTGTAGCGATCAAGTATGCCAAGACGCTGGTCGTCGTAGTCATACCCTCGATAGAAATGGTAGTTGTCGCCGGCAGGGTCGTTGAGAGGAGAGAACGCGTCCTGTTGCATGCGCTCCAAAGTGGAGGCTGGTAATCGAAGGCGCAGGTCGTTGAGGTATTGTTGGTAGGAGTCAAATGCGAATTCGTCATCGTTTCGGAGTCCGTCAAGACCGACATCCTGCACAGGGCGAGATGAATTGTTGTTGTCAAATGCATATGTGAGAGAGTTTTGTGTGCTCACTCGTCCCCAAACGGTGGATTGCATATATTGGTCGTTGCCGTCAAATGGCACACCGTTTTCGTAGCTTTTGAGTCCGTCTTTAAGTATGTCCTCGGAGATTTCGCCAAAGTTGAAATACAGGTCGCCACCTTCGCGGTTGTTGTTTTCGGGGTCAAGGAACGGATTCAGCATCCAGAATTGCACATATTCAATGTTGCTCTGCTCAAAGTTGGTGTTGTCCAAACGGCGCATTATGCCTCCCCAGCGTTTTTCGGGGAAGAGCAGATTGCCGTTTTCGTCAATGTTTGTGGCATCAAGATTGTATGGGCCGCGTTCCGATGGGTAGAACGATAGGTTGAGTGTTTGGATGGTGGAGGATTCACCGTAGGTCAGTTCGCGGTCGGGGAACAGTTCGCGTGATGTTACCTCACGCACGTATGGGTTGCTTTGCTGCTTGAAATCGCTTTTGATGTAGCCCGGTGCCATTGATGAATTTCGGTCGGTGAACATGGGGTCAATGAAATACCAGTTGAGCAATGCGCGGTTTTTGCCATAGTCCACATTGTTGCTCAGCATGGCTTCGGGAAACAGTGCGTCGGAGCCGCTTTCGGCCGGTGTGGACGAAAGGAACCATGCGTATGGAGAGCGTAGGTCGATACCGGTTTGGGCTGATTCAAAGTCGTCAATATATGAGCTGCCTTGGGCTGTGCCGGTTTTTTGATTGTGCGGTACAAGTTGAGCAAATTCGCCTTTGAGTGTCAGTCGCGATGGCTGTGTGGCATTGACTGTGGGTATTTTGTTGAGCAGGTTTGTGAGCCACATGAAGTCGGTGGCGTAGCTGAAGTTGAATCCCCACATTGTATTGTTTACCACCTCGTCGCCGATGTTGACTTTTTCGGTCAACGCTTTTTCACCAAAATGCATCAGTGTGGCACCGATGTTGAAATCTTTGTTGATTTGATAGTTTAGGTCAAGGCCAAGAAGAGTTTTGCGCTGGGTGGAGAACATGGATTGGTTTTCCATGGTCACGCTTATGTTCTGGCCTGAGTCAATGATGCTTTGGTTTGTAATGGTGACTATGCCCATTGCGTAGTCCACGGTGTAGTCGCTGTTTTCGGTTAGTGTCACACCTCCGGCTGTGACTATTACTGATCCTCGTGGCACGTTCATGGCGTTGAGGCGTATTTGTGAGCCGGCTGAGGCTTGGTATTCGCCTTCAAGCACAAATTTGTTTTTGTCGGCAAATTGCCGTGCAACAGTAAGGGTAGAGTCGTAAAGCTCTTGGTACACATATTGCTTGGCTATTTCGGGATTGCCGATTTTTTCGGCCAAATGTTTGCCAAAAGGTTCTGCCACAGGGAATATGATTTTGCCCGACGAGGCGATTACTGTGTATCCTTCCAAGAAATCAAAGAATCCATCGGGATGGCTGTCTTGATTGGAATCAAGGCGGTCAAGGTTCATTACTTGAAGTAGTGGCATTTTGCTCAAGCCTGGTACCGGTAGGTAGTTTATTTCGGTTCCTGTGGTGTCGGAGAGGTACTTTACCTGCATTTTGAAGTTGGAGGATTGCAGTTGGTAGGCTCCGAGGGAATACACGTTTTTCATCATCAGGTCCCACATTGGCAATGCCGGTGCTACAGTGGTGCTTTTTAGCATCTTGACAAACAAGGCTTGTGATGTGGATGTGATGTCGCTTGAAAATTCACCAACCTGAAACACTTGTCCGTTGTAAGTGTATTCGTAGGCCACGCCCACCACATCGTCGGTGCCGAGCTGTGTTTTGAATGATATATAGCCGAGAGTGTTGTTTATGGAGTATTCGCTCTCGGTGAGCAGTCGTGCGCTCTCCACTTTTTCATAGTCGCGTCCACCTTGGATGCCGAATGCGTCCAAGGGTGCGAGAGCTTGTGTTACGGTGTTGATGTTGCGTGCTTCGGGATACTCTGTTTTGAGCGTGGACAAAAGATTGTTGGAGTTGTTGCTCGGGTTGGGTATGGCTTGATTGGGAATCCAGTGGCTTGATGAAAGGTTCTGGTTTTCTCCCAAGTCCATAAACGCCACAATGTTACGACTTTGATTGAAGTTGCTGTTTTTATTGGTCACCCATATTTCTATGCGTGTGATCTGTATGCCGGAGGCTACGAATGGCAGTCGTGCCGCAAACAGATCGTAATTGTTGCGGAAGTAATGGGCAAGAAAGAAATGCCGGTTTTGGTCGTAGTTGTCGGCAGTGATTCGGAACGGAGTGGTTTGAACACCGCCTTTGGTGCTTACAGAGCGTGACTCTGAGTTCTGTTGTGACACAAGCGCTGTGGCTGTCAGTTTGCCGAACTGAAGCTGTGTTTTTATGCCGAACAGGGCTGTGCTGCCTCGTATGAGTGATGATCCGGTGGTCATGCTCACGTTACCGGCTTCAATACTTTTGACAATGTCGTCCTCTTTGCCTTCGTATTTGAGGGCAATGTTCTTGGAGTCAAAATCAAATGTGGCATCGGTGTTGTAGCTCATGTCAAAATTGAGCCTGTCGCCTACTGATGCTTTGATGGTGGCCTGTATTTTCTGGTCAAAGTCAAAGAATGTTTTGCGTCTGGCATCAAGAGGCAAAGCAGGATTGTCAGTCTTGTTGGATTTGATGCCCATGTCAAGTTGCACGGAGCCTTGGGTCTTGAGGCTTACTCCTCCGGGACCGAATATTTTTTCAAGGGGGCCGATGTTGAAGTTCATATCCAAAATATTGAACTTCTTTTTTCCGTCTTTTTTAACAAGGGTTTCGCTATTGCGCTCGCGATAGTATTGCAACATTGATTCGCGTAGCTGCCAGTCGTTATACTGGCGTTCTGACAAAATGAATGGTGTGGTTATATCTTGGTCGCCAACCTTGGTGCGAATCACATAGCACCCTGTTTCGGGGTCAAATTCTGCTGATGTGCGTATGTTTGAAGGTGATTTCAGATCGGCAGAAAACTGTTGCCCCATAAGTTCCTCGTAACTTTGAGGTACTGTTTGCTGTACCGGAAACGGAAGCATCACAGAGTCGAGTTGAGACAGTGGCTTAGGGGTGGCGGATGCCGGAGTTGCGGGTGGCGGCAGTTCACTTTGATAGTATTGAGCCACTACGGGCGCTCCGCAAACAGCAAGTAACAACAATATTGCTGCCACGGCCATGATGCCGCGTGGCAGTTTACGAAAGATATTGCTATATGATAATTTGCGCGGTGTCACTTTGCAGGTATCAACCCCACCATTTGTTGGTTCTACATCATGGCGAGGGCTTGCTTTATGGCGGCTTCTACCTTGATGTCGGGAGAGGAGTCGAAAATCTTTTTGAGCACTTTTTGTGTTTGTGGTCGGGGGAATCCGAGCATCACCAGTGCGGAAAGAGCTTCGTCGTATACTTCCGAATTTATGGCGGGCTGTAGAATTAACGCATCGCCCATAGGTTTTATTTTATCCTTCAGGTCCACAATTATGCGTTGTGCTGTTTTTACTCCTATTCCTTTTACATTTTTGAGTCTTGCGTGGTCGCCGTTTATTATGATTGCTTCCAGTTCCGAGGGTTGAAATGAGGAAAGAATCATTCGTGCGGTGTTGGATCCCACTCCGGACACTCCTATCAGCGAGCGGAACAGCGAGCGTTCCTGCTCTGTGGCAAAGCCGTACAGGGCATGGGTGTCCTCACGTATCACTTCGTGAACCAGTAATTTGGCTTGTTTTTTGTTTTCAAGGGCACCGAATGTGGATAATGATATGTTTAGCATATAACCTACGCCTGAGCACTCAATTATTGCGTTGGCAGGGGTGAGCTCTGCAAGTTCTCCTCGTATATATTCAATCATGATGCGCTAATTTATATACAAAGGTACAAAAAAAATAACTGATTATGGGGTGTGCTGAAATTTATCATTAATTTTGCAGACATGGAAGTGGTTTACGAAGATAATCATATAATAGTGGTCAACAAGGCTCCCGGCGAGATAGTTCAGGGAGACAAAACCGGTGATGAGCCGCTGGTGGAGATTGTGCGCCGTTATATCAAGGAGAAGTATCAAAAACCGGGTAATGTGTTTTGTGGTGTTGTGCATCGTCTTGACCGGCCTGTGGGCGGGTTGGTGGTTTTTGCCAAGACTTCAAAGGCGTTGTCAAGGTTGAATGAGATGTTTCGTTTGGGTCAGGTGCATAAAACTTATCGTTGCATCACCCGAAATGAACCGCCTAAAGTTGCTGACCGATTGGTGCATTATATCACCACTGTGGAACGTAACAATAAAAGCTATGCATCGCTAACGCCAAAAAAAGATGCCAAGGAGGCAGCTTTGAGTTACAAACTTGTTGGCAAGAGTGACAGATATTATCTTTTGGAGATAAATCTTGAAACCGGCAGAAAGCATCAAATACGTGTGCAATTATCGGCTATAGGGTGTCCGATACGCGGTGATTTGAAATATGGTGACAAGCGCTCCAATCCTGACGGTTCAATATCGCTGTATGCGCATAGGATTAGTTTTGTGCATCCGGTTTCAAAGCAGGTTGTTGATATAGAAGCGTCATCGCCACATGGTGATAAGCTTTGGGGGGCGTTTACACCTGTGGTGGAGCCACAAGATTGCTGATCCAGTTGTGATATAACTGATGAGCGTGCTTGCTCCATACGTTTTGCGGGGTGAGCGTAGGG
>CAMWXV010000056.1 GCA_947178305.1 uncultured Porphyromonadaceae bacterium
ACTTTGAAAACCCATGGGGCAAGACCAATCCCAAAGGCCAGATACGCATGATGTCACAACTCATTGACTCCGCCGTGTTCCCCGGTGTGCAGGGTGGTCCTTTGGAACACGTGATTGCAGCTAAGGCCGTAGCCTTTGGCGAAGCTCTCCAGCCCGAATACAAAGAATACCAGACACAGGTCAAGAAAAACGCTGCCGCAATGGCACAAGCCATGATGGACAAAGGCTACAAGATTATCTCCGGTGGCACAGATAACCACTGCATGCTTGTAGACCTCCGCACCAAGTTCCCCGAACTCACCGGCAAGGTAGCTGAAAAAGTACTTGTGGAAGCTGACATCACAGCCAACAAGAATATGGTACCGTTTGACTCTCGCTCTCCGTTCCAGACCTCAGGTATCCGTCTTGGTACTCCGGCCATAACCACACGCGGCGCCAAGGAAGAGCATATGGGTCCCATCGTGGAGATGATAGACACCGTACTGTCCAACCCCGAAAATCCTGCTGTTATAGCATCTGTACGTGAGAAAGTCAACGCCATGATGGCTGATTTCCCCATGTTTGCATACTAATTCCCGAATTTAAATCCCATAGAAAAAGCTCGCCAACGGCGAGCTTTTTCTATTTATTAGGGTAACAGTCATAATGAACGAAATGTGAACCCGAATGACAGAAATGCAACTTACCGTTGACTATAATATGACGTGTGGCCATTGAAGCAATGATACTCACCTCATGCGACACCAAAAGCACAGTGCAATCCCCTTTCAACGACTCCACAATATTATAAACCTTGTGCTCAAATTTCTTGTCAAGATAACTTAACGGCTCATCAAGCACCAGCAAATCAGGTTGTGATACCAAAGCACGTCCCAACAACGCCCTCTGCAGCTGACCGCCCGACAACTGAGATAGCCCAGAATTGGCATAAGGCTCCAGTTCCATAATTCCCAGCACCTCATTCACGGCATCTATGGCAGCCGCACCTTTTATTCCGGTGCCGAGCAGTCCCATCGCAACAGTCTCACGCACAGTGATAGGAAACCTTGAATCAACCATGTTTTTTTGCGGCAAATACCCAATTTTGAAATCCCCATGATGCAGCACAATTCCGTTACTTGGCTTCTGAAGTCGCAGTATAAGCCGCAGAAGAGTGGTCTTTCCACCCCCATTTGGCCCCGTTATGGCAATAAAGTCACCTTTGTTGACATCAAGGTTCACATTACTTAACACCGTATTATAATTGTAGTTCATCTCCACATCGCGCAGAGATATAAGCACCGGACTACTATTTGGCAGATTGTGAGTATGCATTATGCGATTTTGCTAATACTATTGATAATTTGTCAAGCTGCTGCAAAAAATCAAGGCTCAACGTATTGATTTCAGCGCACTCAGCATTGGATTGATTGGCAATGGAACGAGTTCGGTCAGCATTGTAGTTTGCCTCGCTCACCATAGTCACAGCCTGCCGATGCGTGCGGGCCGAATCAATCACACTGCGCAACCGGTTAGGAGTGACCTCCTTGTTCTCAGCACCGAAATACAGCTGGTTTATACCATAATCTCTGGCAAAATAACTTAACGACGGATGCTCCACTATAATCATATCGCCGGCACAAGATCCAAGCCGAGAAGCGAAAACACCCTGCAAGGAGTCAAGTTCCTGTTTTAACAACTCATAGCGGTTATGGTAATATTCAGCATTAGCCGAATCAATTTTCACCACAGCCTCCATCATTTGGCGCGCCATTACAGCACAGTTCCTAACAGAAGTCCACACATGCGGATCCGCGGCATCATTGTGGTGATGATGCTCCGAATCGTGACAATGAGTGTTCGTTATATCTTGAAGACCGATGGCAGATATAATCTCAGTTTTTCCATTATTTTCCACCCCAGAGCGCCTAAGCATCACCTGCTCAAACGGCATATTGCCAACAGCGAAATATACCGCACAGCCACTTAACTCTCTTAGCGTCTTTATAGTTGGCTCATAATTTTCCGGATCCGCATCCGGAGGCAGCAGAGTGATTATATTCATACTGTCACCGACAATGCGTTCCAGCAAATATTGCTGTGGTGCAATACTCACCGCCACAGTGGGACGCGTTGAATCACCATTGCGAACCGGAGAGCATGAAACCAAAACAAAAAACAATAATGATATAAAGGATAAAATCTTCATCTCTTCACGCCATAAACTTGCGTATGTAAAACAGTTTCCACCTCCTTCAGGTTGCACACATCGCCATATGTCATAAGCATCAATGGCACTGACGGAAGCCCGGGGCGGTATGGTGGCTGCACATAAAGCCAATCGCTATGCCCCTTGAAACCCAATCGTTCATAAAAACCGATGCGCCTTGAAGCCATGTCGTTGGCATCAGGCAACTCCACCTCCAGCACCGCAGGCATGCCAATATCCTTTAGCCAAAGACAAAGAGCCGAAGCCCCAATGCCTCCGCCTCGTATAGCGCCATCAACTGCAAAATGCTCAAGATAAGCAAATTGTCCGAAATTCCACCACGAAATCAATCCCACAGGCTTACCTTCCAACATCACCTCTGTAAACTGCAACGGTTCGTCTTTATCCCTGGCTTTCAGAGCTATGTCATTCCACTCACGCCTTTCCTCCGGAGGGAAAGAATCAAGATACACACGCTCCAATTGCTCCGACAGCGTTGTCACAGTGCGCAGACAAACTTTTCGGTTTGCCGGAAGACACTTACTAATAATCTTACGAAACAACAACGGCAATACGAATGCACCCGCGGCATCAGCCAAAAAATCGTAAAAATCGCACGACCGGTTCACAAAATCAGTACCCTGCAACAGCTCAATCACACCACCGAGCGCACCACTGATTATCGCCACCACAAAATATTGACTCCACAAGAGAGCCGTCCGTTTCTGCCGTGCCACATCAAGCCACATCAAGCAGGCAATAGCACCGAACATCGCAAAATGCGCCACCTTGTCGGCATTGTCCACATCAGGCACTATCCTTTCAGGCACAGGCATCAGAGTAAAAGCCAGCACAGTCGCTATCACAAGTGTTGACAGCAAATAATTTGGCAAAGCACAATAAAGTCTGGTTATCTTATTCATTCTATTAAGTTTTTTTTGCGGGCAACAAGCAACGCACCTGCCTCCCACAATATGTATACAGGCAAAAACACCACCATAAGCGTAAACGGATCAGAAGTCGGAGTTATTATAGCCGACATTATCAACAACGCCACTACGGCATGGCGCCTGTAACGGCTGAAAAACTCTCTATGCAGAATCCCGCACTTACCCAAAATCCACGCCACGAGCGGCAATTCAAACACCAGCCCCATGCACAAACACAGCATCATCATAGTGTGCATATACGAATTGAGACTGATCACATTGGGAACATCGGCGCTCACCTGGTAAGCATACAGAAACCGCAATGTCAGCGGAAACACAAGCATGTATCCCACAATCACACCGATATAGAACATCCCCGACAAAGCAACCACCCCCACACGGGCATAACGCCGCTCAGTATCATACAATCCTGGATTCACAAACGAATACACCAGAGCAAGAAGCACAGGCACACAAATCAACACACTCAACCAAAATGCAGTAGAGAAATGCAGCAGCAAAGGAGCCGCCAAATCCATGTTCAAAAGCTGCACTTGCATATTATCGCACACCACACCATCCATCCCTGAGATAGCCGGGATTTTGCGCAACAGCACATAGAGTGGAAAATCCGCTCGGCAAGGTGCAAGTATCACCACATGAAAAATAGCGGGCATAAAGGCAAACAGCACAACACACAGCGCCACCACGAGCGCCGCGCCCTTGATCAGCACACCGCGCAACTCATCCACGTGTGCCCAAAAGCTCATATCGCTTTTTGACTTCAACCTACTTCTTGGAATCCGAATCGTCAGTATCCGTAATCTCGTTCATTCCGTCCTTAAACGACCTCACTCCTTTGCCAAGACCGCGCATCAACTCAGGTATCTTGCTGCCGCCGAAAAGCAACAGCACCACCAAGGCTATCAATAACAGTTCCTGCATGCCAACACCTAAAAGACACGGAACTATGGTAATACAGTTCATAGCAAAACATTATTGGGATTTGAGGGTGTAAAATTACTGATTTTAGCTCAAACCATTGACTCTTTTTGAGGAAAAATTAGTACCTTTGCAGCCTAATTTAGCAATAATTAATTATGAAAGCATTTGTTTTTCCCGGCCAGGGAGCACAGTTTGTAGGCATGGGCAAGGACCTATACGACAACAACCCCGTGGCTCATGATATGTTTGAGAAAGCCAATGAAATCTTGGGATTCCGCATCACCGACCTTATGTTTGAAGGCACCGATGAGGATCTTAAACAAACACGCGTCACCCAGCCCGCCATATTCCTGCACTCCGTAATCTTGGCCAAGACTCTCGGCGAAGAATTCAACCCCGATATGGTTGCCGGACACTCACTTGGCGAATTCTCTGCACTCGTAGCAGCCGGCGCTCTGACCTTCGAAGACGGCTTGCGTCTTGTCTCCGCTCGTGCCCAAGCCATGCAGAAAGCATGCGAGCTGAACCCCTCCACCATGGCCGCAGTGCTTGCTTTGCCCGACGCCACCGTTGAGGAAATATGTCAGAACACACCCGGCGTAGTAGTCTGCGCCAACTACAACTGCCCCGGACAGATAGTAATCTCCGGTGAAGTAGAAGCCATTGATGCAGCTTGCGAAAAACTGCTCGCCGCAGGTGCCAAACGCGCCCTCAAGCTCAAAGTTGGCGGAGCGTTCCACTCCCCTTGCATGGAACCCGCACGCGCCGAATTGGCAGCCGCAATCGAAGCCACACCCGTATCCGCACCAATATGCCCGGTATACCAGAACGTGGATGCTCAACCCCACACTGATCCCGCTGAAATCAAAGCCAACCTCGTGGCTCAGCTCACAGCACCGGTACGTTGGACACAGACCGTACAGAACATGATTGCCAACGGTGCCACTGAATTTGTTGAACTCGGCCCGGGCAAAGTGCTTCAGGGACTTGTAAGCAAAATTGACCGCTCGGTTGCCACTTCCGGCCGCCAGTAATGTCGCCGTCAATCAAACATCCAATATTCACGTATCACACACTGCACAACGGTTTGCAGTGTGTGATACGTCATTCTACCCATGCCGCCGAATATTGCGGACTTGCCATAAACGCCGGCAGCCGCGATGATTTTCCCGGCATGGAAGGGCTGGCACACTTTGTGGAGCACACCATATTCAAAGGCACACTGCATCGCCGCGCCGGACACATCCTCAACCGCATGGAAAGTGTCGGTGGAGAACTCAACGCCTACACCACCAAAGAGCTCACCATGCTCTATTCAGTCTTCCCGCCGGGGAATATGCAGCGAGCACTGGAACTTATAGCCGACCTAGTGGCCTATAGCCAATTCCCCACCTCCGAACTCACCAAAGAGCGAGAAGTCGTGGCCGATGAAATTGACACTTACCTTGACATGCCCTGCGATGCGGTCTACGACGATTTTGAAGACCTCATTTTCGCCAATTCAGCATTGGGACACAACATCCTCGGATCAAAAACAAGCATAGACCTCTTCACCACCGAAGCCTGCCGCAACTATGTGTCACGCCACTATGTGCCCTCACAAATGGCACTTTTTTATCAAGGCCCTGAATCCGCAGCGAAAGTCATAAAGATGGCCGAAAAATATTTCGGCGTGCTGAATCACCCTGCCCCGGAACAAACCCGCGTCAAGCCCACCATCTCCGAACCGTTTACCGTGACACGCAACATTGATTCCCATCAGGCACATTGCGTCATGGGGTGCCGCATACCAGATATGTATTCACCGTCACGTCATGCCATATCACTACTCACGAATCTTGTCGGCGGACCGGGAATGAACTCCATGCTCAACATAGCGCTACGAGAAAAACGCGGATTGGTCTACAGCGTAGAAGCCACATCCCAATTCCTCACCGACGCAGGCCTGTTCATGATATATTTCGGATGCGACCCCGAAGACGCACCACGATGCTTGCGATTAGTCAACTCCGTACTTAGACGCATAGCCGACACACCACCCTCAGGCACAGCATTGGAGCGAGCCAAGCGTCAATACTTAGGACAAATGGTACTAAGCCATGACAGCACCGAACAGACCGCGCTCGGCGCAGCCAGAGCCGTACTGTACCACGGATCCGCATGGACCCTTGAGCAGATGACCGAACGCATCTCATCCATCACAGCCGACGACATGCGCACAGCCGCCGAACTAATGTTCGCACCCTCATTAAGCACCCTCATCCTGCGCTAACCGTTTTGGGTTAAAATTTGGTGAAAATAACCATTCCGATACAACATATCATTTTTTATTGCTAACTTCGTATTCAATTCTCAGAATATGAAAATCGCCGATATAGATCTTGGACCACGTCCGGTGATGCTCGCCCCGATGGAAGATGTCACCGACCACTCTTTTCGCCTTATCTGCAAAGAGCAGGGCGCAGATATGGTTTACACCGAATTCGTCAGCGCCGACGCCTTGATTCGCAATATAGCCGCCACAACACGCAAGCTGCACATATCACCGGGCGAACGGCCGTGCGCCATTCAGATCTACGGCCGGGAAGTGGAGCCGATGGTGGAAGCCGCGCGGATTGTGGAAGCCGCCGGCCCGGACATTCTTGACATCAACTTCGGTTGTCCGGTAAAGAAAGTAGCCGGAAAAGGAGCAGGGGCAGGAATGTTGCGGGACATACCCAAGATGCTGGAGATAACCCGCGCAGTCGTTAATGCCGTAAAAATACCCGTCACTGTAAAAACCCGCCTCGGATGGGACCACGACTCCAAAATCATAGTCACATTGGCCGAGCAGCTACAGGACTGCGGCATACAGGCATTGACAGTCCACGGACGCACACGCTCCCAGATGTACACCGGCTCGGCCGATTGGGAAATGATAGCAGCCGTAAAAAACAACCCCCGCCTCACAATCCCCGTGATAGGCAACGGCGACATCACCACACCCGAACTGGCTCGGCAGGCGTTTGAGCGCTATGGCGTGGACGGGGTCATGGTTGGACGAGCCTCTATAGGCGCACCATGGATATTCCGCGCCATGAAAGATGCCGTCGACGGCGGCACAGGCCAAGAAACCATCTCAATCTCCGAAAAATTCGCACTTCTCCGAAGACAAATCACCGAGAGCATTGACCGGATTGACGAATACAGAGGCATACTCCACATCCGCCGTCATCTCGCCGCCTCACCGTTGTTCAAAGGCATCCCTGACTTCAGGCCCACCCGTATAGCCATGCTTCAGGCCGCCACCAACAACGAATTAATGGATATAATACATCGCGTGGAGCTGATGCTTCAAAGCAATGAATTATCATAACAGCAAATCCAACAGAATCACTTATCACACTCAGCTATGAAAAAGTTATTGTTTGCAGTCATTGCAGCCATTGCGCTGACACCCGCTTCTCTCCGTGCCCAATCCAAAAGCTACGCCTTGGATGTCCATGAGTTTCATGAGCTTGAGGTGGTTGACGCAATAAATGTGGATTACCAGTGCAACCCCGAAAAAGCCGGAAAAGTGGAATTTGAAACCACACCCGACCTCGCTCCCGCCATTTTGTTTGAGCCCAACAAAGGCAAACTGGCCATAAAACTGTCATCCTCCGAAACACCGTATCGCAATCTGCCCACAGTCAGAGTATACTCCACCTACCTGTCCAAGGTTGAAAATTCCGGAGACTCCACAGTGCGCGTGCTCGCATCAGCCGGCACGCCGGAATTTAACGCCAAAGTCATTGGCAACGGTCGTCTTGTGGTTCGCGATGTTCGCGCCACAAACGTCAAAGCCTCCATACTCACCGGCAAAGGCACATTGGTTATATATGGCGAATGTACAAGAGCTAATCTCAAAAGCGTTGGCGGCTCCAGTTTCTTGCAAGCCGACGAACTGCAAGCCAAAGAAGTCAAATGCTCCGTTACCGGCAACGGCACTGTCAACTGCTACGCCACAGACAAGCTCAATGTAAGCGGACTCGGCAGTGGCACAGTGCTTTACCGTGGAAACCCCGAAATCAAAAAAAGCTCATTGAGCCGCGTTAAAATACAAAGCATCGACTCTTCCAACTAAAAATATCGCCAACACCGGACACAAGCCATAAGCCCACTCTGAATGAACGGACAACACGATGCACCATCCATGAAACTCAAGGTGGCACGAACCTTGAAATGGAATGTCATAGACAAAGTGGCATCGCAAATACTCTATGCCGTCACCGGCTTGATTTTGGCCAACGTGCTCACCCCCGCCGAATTTGGCGTGATAGGCGCCATACTCGTATTCCAAGCCTTTGCATCACTCTTTGTGGACAGTGGCTTCTCCTATGCCCTGATACAGCGCAAATCCCCCACCGATCTTGACTACAGCACCGTGCTATGGTTCAATCTCACCATGGCCGGCGGCATATATCTGGTTTTATGGTTTGCCGCCCCTTGGATCATGACTTTGTTCAAAGGTGCCCCGCAAGAACTCATACCTCTCAGCCGGGTCATGTTCCTCACATTCATACTCAACGGCTCCGCCATAGTTCAAACCAACCGTCTGATGAAGCGCATGGAAGTAAAAATGATAGCCGTGAGCAATTCTGTGGGACTTTTTGCCGGAGCCATCATCGGCATAGGATCAGCATTGCTTGGGTTCGGCGCTTGGGCATTGGTATGGCAGGCCGTTGCCGTTGCAGCCGTAAAATCCGCAGTGCTATGGTATACCGGACACTGGCTGCCCATGTTGAGATTCTCATGGAAATCATTGCATTCGTTTCTCGGAGTGGGAATAGGCATGGCCATGACATCGTTTCTCAACACACTCTTTCAGAACATTTACTCATACTTCATCGGCAACCGTGTGGGAGTCGTCTCACTTGGCTATTACACCCAGGCCGACAAATGGAGCAAAATGGGAATATCATCACTCTCAGCCGTGATCACATCCTCCTTTCTCCCCGCCCTGGCCGAATATCAGGACGATACTAAGAAATTTGCCTCAGCCACAGCAAAAATGAACCGTTTCACCTCCTATCTGCTTTTTCCGGCAATAGGCATGCTGGTAGTCATGGCTCAACCCATATTCCACACCCTCTTCAGCTCCAGATGGAACGCCTCCATAGCCCTGTTTCAGCTATTGCTGGTGCGAGGCATATTCACAGTACTTACACAGCTGTACGCCAACTATGTACTGGCCTTGGGCAAAGCCAAGCTCAACGTACATATCGAGCTTTTGCGCGACGGAATAGCCCTCCTTGCCATATTTTTCACACTTCCCTACATCGTTTTGGCACCTCAGATAGATATAACACTCGGCGTGCGCATATTCATAATGGGACAAGTCGTGGCATCCGCCGTGGCATGGATAGTAACATTGGTCATAGCGGCACGTCTGTCACACAGAAACTGGCTGGAGTATATCACAGACTCCATGCCATATCTCGCCATTACACTGCTTGCGCTTGTTCCCATGTGGCTTGAAAGCCACATAATCACCACACCATGGCTACTATGCCTGACCCAAGGCATCACCGGCGTGACCCTGTATCTTGCAATCAATCATCTACTTGGTAGCAAAATACAAAAAGATGCGATAGACTACATCAAAAAGAAAAAATAACACACAACATCGCCAACTGCTTTTTTACCGAATTTCATCGCACAAAAAGAAAAACATCACCCCAAACTAAAAACGATCTTGCTTTTTAACTAAAAAAGTATTATCTTGCGGAAGTTTTATATACAATTGTAATTTTCAACCTTTTATACTAACGCCATGAACAGATTCATCCCATTTGCGGCTATGCTGCTATCTGTATCCGCTGCCCATCCGGCAAACATGCTGGACTTGCGAACCGGGGTAATCTCCAAGGGTGCCTCCCGCGAAATACCGACACGAACCGTGGAACACACAGAGGACGGAATCATCGTTTCTTACAAATTCTATTACGCTAATATTGACGACGACCGGATTTTCCCGGGTCATGTGCATTGGGACATTCCGGGATTTTCGGTGAGCACAACTCCGGGCTCGCCCGAATTGCCGGGACGAACGGACTCCTTTGTAGTACCCAACGGGGTGGTTGTGGCATCGCTTATGGTAGACGGATACCCCGTATCAAACATGGAATTAACAATCTCTAAATTTTAATACGATGAAACGAAT
>CAMWXV010000057.1 GCA_947178305.1 uncultured Porphyromonadaceae bacterium
GTCATGCGGACATGCCGCCATGATGGAGCACAACGGTGATTTGTATTCATGCGACCATTTCGCATTTCCAGCATTCAAACTCGGCAATATACATGAGCATAGTATTATAGAGCTGATGAACAGTGAGCAGCAGCGTCTCTTCGGCCAACGCAAACAACAGTTATTGCCAGAGGAATGCAAGATATGCCAATTCAAAAAGTCATGTCACGGAGAGTGTCCAAAAAATCGTTTCATAGTGACACCCAACGGTGAACGGCACAATTTTCTGTGTGCAGGCTATCGCAGATATTTCAGTCACGTAGCTCCGGTAATGGATTTCATGGCCTCGGAACTTGCCGCAAACCGCGCTCCGGCCAACATAATGAACCATCCGGAAATACTTGACTCTTTATCATAACATGTGCTACCACTCATCAGGCATCTTGCCATTGACCATGATGCGAGGATTGATATAATATAATTTACGAGTGGCACGGGTTGTGGCCGTATACAACCAACGGTAAAAATCAAGCCCCTGAGCTTCCGGTGGAATATATCCCATATCCACAAACACAGACTCCCATTGGCCACCCTGCGATTTATGGCAAGTCACAGCATAGGCATACTTAACCTGCAAAGCATTGAAATACGGATCTGTGCGCAACAATTTCATACGCACGTTCATAGGTGTGGCATGAGTAAACAATTCCGGATCGTTCAAAATATCTGTGTACAGTTTATTAAACCGGACAGGGTCAAGAGCAGGAGTATCGGACGTAAGCGCATCAAGCATTATTTTGCATTCCACCTCCACGTCCTTGTCAGGAAACACAAGCACAACATTGGCAAAACGCAGACCATACTTATGCTCCATGCCAAGGATACGGCTCACTGTGGCAATGTCTCCATTGGCTATAAAATCGAGTTCCTTGACCTTGGCACTCCACAAATAATTGTTCTTGGCCACAAGCAATCGGTCTTCAACGCACAATTCTTCCTCATAGCCAAGTATCTCGGAGCGCACTCCTAAGTTGAACTGCGTGGCGCGCTTGTTGCTGCGCGTTATTATCAAAGAATTGGCCACTCCCCGTTCAGCATACTCCTTACTGAGCAAATCCAACAGATCCTCACCACACACAGTGCGCACATCTGATGCTGCGGCATCTGCCACAAGCCGCGGCTGAGGAAGCGGATTTACCCGCATGGCTTTACGCAACCATGTGGCATTATGCAATATACCAGAACGTCCATCCTGACGAACCACCTTGGTCATTACTGCACGTGTCACCCTAAGGCCGAAACCACGCAGCACATCAGGATCCATGGCCGGACTCCGCTCGCACCCCACCGGAGGAAGCTGTGCCGTGTCGCCAAGTAGTATCATGCGACAATCCACACCCGAATATACGTAATGTACCAAATCCTCCAGCAAACTGGTTCGCGACGCGCTTCCACTGTCGTCACCTATCATTGAAGCCTCATCTACAATAAACACCGCCCCTTGCATATTATTGTCGGCCACCTCTCCGGTGAAACTCACACCTCCGGGACCGCTCTGCCTATAGATACGGCGATGAATCGTTGTGGCCGGAAACCGCGCAAACTTGCCAAACACCTTGGCCGCCCTGCCGGTAGGAGCCAAAAGAACCACGGGAATGGATGCACCTCGCAACGCTTGAACCAAAGCGCCCGTAACCGAAGTTTTTCCGGTACCGGCATAACCATTGAGCAAAAATACCGAATCACTCGGCATCTGCGGTGAGCAAAAGCGCGCCAATGCAGCTATGAGCTGTATCTGCTGCTCATTGGGGTCATAAGGCAGACTCAGAAATATCTGTTCGGCAAAATCATGCAAATCCATATCGTCACAAAATTACAAATAAAATTATTAACCTGATCTTTAACAATATTTTTTGCCCCCAATGTTTCACATGTAAACTTTTAGTCATAACTTGGCACCCTCACAGCAAAACAGTACTTGATTATGAAAAATTTTATTGTTGGTATAGGGGAAGCGCTATGGGACGTTCTACCCGAAGGAAAAAAGATAGGTGGCGCGCCGGCCAATTTCGCATATCATGCATCACAGTTCGGACTTGATAGTTATGTGGTCAGCGCCATCGGAAATGACCCTCTTGGTGAAGAAATCATTGAGAATTTCAATGAAAAGAAACTAAAATATCACATACCTGTCACAGAGTATCCTACAGGCACTGTGCAAGTGGAGCTTGATAAGTATGGAGTTCCTCTATATGATATAAAAGAAAATGTGGCTTGGGACAATATTCCTTTCTCGGACGAACTTGAAAATATCGCAAAACACACCAAAGCTGTGTGCTTTGGTTCGCTTGCACAACGTAGCACTGTATCTCGCAACACCATTCTCCGATTTTTGGACACGATGCCAAAAGACAACGATACACTTAAGGTTTTTGACATCAACCTGCGTCAGGATTTCTACAACACGGAAATCATCAATGAATCACTCCACCGTTGCAACATTCTGAAAATAAACGACGAGGAACTTGCCATAATAAGTAATCTAAATGGGTATCCAGACATTGACTTCAAAGACAAATGCTGGATTCTTTTGGGTAAATACAATCTGAAGATGATCATCCTTACCTGCGGCACCTCGGGCAGCTATGTTTTCACTTCCGGAAAGGTGTTGTTCAAGCCCACTCCTAAAGTTAAAGTAGCAGACACTGTGGGTGCAGGCGATTCTTTCACCGCCTCATTTATCTCATCGCTCCTCAAAGGCAAATCCGTTGAAGAAGCTCATGATATAGCCGTAAATGTATCAGCTTTTGTTTGCTCCCAAAACGGCCCCATGCCGGCTCTGCCGTCAGAATACACACAAGACAAATAAATTCACAATCGGGATTTTGATACCGATTTTGCCAAAATAAAAAAATATTGTACCTTTGCAGTCGCTTTTTAGCATCCCGTGTGATGGGAAATTAAGGAGCAACATCGCTTAATTTTTAGTAACACATTAATTTACAATTAACAATGAAGACATTTCAACTCAGCGCCGAGCCTCGTACAAACCTCGGCAAGAAGGCTGCCAAAACACTCCGTAGCCAAAACCTTATCCCTGTAGTGCTCAACGGTGGTGAAATCATCACACTCCCCTACAGCGGCACACTTCGCGAAGGCGAAAAAGTTGTGGAAATCGGCAACGGCAAAGGTCTCATCACAACCGACCTCACTGTAACTACCGACAGCGTTCGCAAGCTGGTTTACACTCCCGATATTTTTGCCATTGAGCTTGACGTGCATGGTGAAAAGCGCATGGCTGTGCTCAAAGACATCCAGTTCCACCCTGTGAAAGACACTATCCTTCACATAGATTTGTTGGAAGTGAAAGAAGACAAACCCGTGGCAATTGAAGTTCCTGTTAAACTTGAAGGTCACGCCGAAGGTGTAAAAGCCGGTGGTAAGCTCACTTTGAGCATGAAAAAACTCCGCGTGAAAGCTCCTTACACTGCCATCCCCGAGCGTTTGACCATCAATGTTGACCACCTCGGTCTCGGTAAATCTCTTCAGGTTGGCGAACTCGCATTTGAAGGTCTTGAACTGATGAACGCTAAAAACGCTGTTGTTTGCGCCGTTCAGCTCACTCGTGCCGCTCGTGGTGCTGCTGCCGCTGCTGCTGCCGGCAAGTAATCTGATATTAGTTAGCCAAAACTATATGAAATATCTGATTGTTGGGCTGGGCAACATCGGCGATGAATATCGCGATACCCGCCACAACATAGGATTTATGATATTGGATGCCTTCGCAAAGGCATCCAATATTTCTTTTGCCACCGACCGCTACGGTGACATTGCACGTATGAGACTCAAAAACAAGCAACTGGTACTTTTGAAACCGTCAACTTACATGAATCTCAGCGGTAATGCCGTGCGCTATTGGCGAGACAAAGAGAACATCCAACCCGACCATATACTGGTACTGGTGGACGATATTGCGCTGCCTTTCGGTGCAATACGTATCAAAGGGCAAGGAAGCGATGCCGGACACAACGGTCTGAAGAACATCGCTCAGATGCTTGGCACCCAAGCCTATCCACGATTGCGTTTCGGAGTGGGCAACGATTTTCCTCGTGGTTGTCAAATAGATTATGTCCTCGGACAATTCTCTCCCGAACAACGAGCGGAAATGCCTGAGAGAATAGAGCTTGCCTGCGAAGCCATAAAAGAGTTTTGCCTGGCCGGAATAGGACGCGCCATGAACACGTTCAACAACAAATAGCCATGCCGAAATCCGAAGTAAGAATTGACAAATGGCTGTGGGCGGTACGAATATTCAAAACACGTACCATAGCCACTGATGCCTGCAAGAAAGGGCGCGTAAGCATAGGCGATGTCGTAGCCAAGCCATCACGAATGGTAAAAGTTGGTGACGTGGTGAAGGTACGTAAACCTCCTGTCACTTATTCATTTCGTGCCCTTGCACTTACAGAAAACCGTTTGGGAGCAAAACTTGTGCCGGAATATATGGAAAATATAACTCCGGCATCGGAAATGCATCTGCTTGACATGGTGAAAATAAGTGGCTTTGTTGACCGTCGCAAAGGGTTGGGACGCCCCACCAAGCGCGAAGGTCGCGAACTCAGTCGCTTTACAGAGCAGACCTTTAATCCCGACGGATGGGATTTTGACGATTTTTTGGCTGATGATGATAATGATACGGATTTCTACAGCGACCCTCTTTACGATGAGTAGTTTTAACATATATTGTGGACTCTGATGTCAAAAATTCGCTAAATTTGCGGTTTTATAATGCATACTCCATGACACTGGACAATATCATATCACCCGACAAAGTACAAGCCGTGAAGCAGGCTGTGGACAGCCACAGTCGTTTTGTGATTGTGTGTCACATGACTCCCGATGGCGATGCCTTGGGTTCAAGCCTGTGTCTGTGGCATATGCTTACGGCCATGGGCAAATCAGCCTTTGTTGTCACTCCCGACATGCCTTCGCACAACCTCATGTTCCTTCCAGGAAGCGACAAGATTGTGGTTGCGTCATGCCATACGGCACGAGCAGCTTCGCTATTGAGCAAAACAGATGTGATATTTTGCTTGGATTTCAATGATTTCATGCGTGTTGACCGCATGAAACCCATGCTGGAAAGCAGTCAGGCCAAGAAAATCATGATTGACCATCATCTCAATCCCATAGCCGATGTGGACCTGCTAATATCACGACCGGAAGAACCCAGCACCTGCTCATTGCTATATACATTGGCACACTCGGCTGGATGGACAGATTCATGGCTTGACAAAGACGGGGCTACATGCTGCTACACCGGCATGATGACCGACACAGGGAACTTCTCCTACAACTCCAATCATCCGCACCTATACACCATTATTGCACAATTGGTCACCAAGGGTGTTGACAAAGACGCGATTTACAATCGTGTAATGAACACCAACACTCTGCAACGCCTACGAATAATGGGCTATGCCGAATACGCAAAAATGGATATTCTACAACAACACCGATGCGCCTTGATAACCTTGAGCCGCAAGGAACTTGACGAATTCTCCTACACCAAGGGTGATACAGAATCACTTGTCAATGTGCCGTTGAGTATACCCGGAGTGGTATACAGCATATATCTGCGCGAAGATGAGCCGGATTTTGTAAAAGTATCAATGCGCAGCCGTGGTGAATTTTCCGTCAAGGACATATGCGAAGCTCATTTCGGTGGTGGAGGACACCACAACGCCGCCGGAGGTGAAATTCATGCTTCGCTTCAAGAAGCCACAAGCCAAGTACTTGCCATATTGCCGCAATACGACCATCTGTTACCACAACAACCCGAATAAGACTCCCGACAATGAAAATATCCATCAAACACCTTCTGATCGCTGCCGGCACTGTTTTTGCCGCCGGAATGATGCAGAGCTGCGAGGACGGCAAAAGCTATGCCGAAATGCTAAACGAGGAAAACAAGGCCGTGAACCTGTTTCTCGTAAACCAAAAAGTGGTTGGTTCCGTTCCTGCCGACTCAATATTGGAAGTTGGCGAAGACGCACCTTTCTACCAGATAGACGAAGAAGGTAATATCTATATGAAAGTTCTTAATCTCGGAGATGGCAAGCGAGTGGAGAGCGGTCAACAAGTGATATTCCGTTTTCAGCGCACCAATCTCATGTATTACACTCCCGGTGCGGCACTCAAAGACCTGGATTGGGAAGGCAATGCCGACAATCCGGTGTCAAGCACCACGTCTTTCCGCTACGGTGACTACACATTGCCATCCAGCGCCCAATGGGGGTCGGCCATACAACTGCCATTGAGCTTCAAACAAGTAGTGCTTGGCAGCGAAGTTATGCTTGTGATAAAATCACAATACGGATGGAGTGATGAAATCACATATGTACAACCATACTTGTACAAAATAACCTATTTACAACGCGAAAGTTAGTTACAATCTTATAAACCAACATCATGACTCTAATCAAATCCATTTCCGGTATCCGTGGCACCATTGGCGGCATGCCCGGCGAGGGACTTTCTCCCCTTGACATAGTTAAATTCACTGCCGCTTATGCCAAATATATCCGTACCACAACCACCAAAACAAGTAATCTCATCGTGGTAGGTCGCGATGCCCGTATAAGCGGTTCAATGGTGAGCGGAATTGTTGTGGCCACACTCACAGCAATGGGCTTTGACGTGGTCAACATAGGTCTCGCCTCCACACCTACAACCGAAGTAGCCGTAACTGGCGAAGGCGCATGCGGCGGTATCATCATTACTGCCAGCCACAACCCCATGCAGTGGAACGCCCTCAAACTCCTCAACGAAAACGGTGAATTTCTCAACGATGCTCAAGGTAAGGAAGTACTTCGCATAGCCGAAGCCGGCGACTACTCGTTTGCCGATGTACTTGAACTTGGCCATGAACTCACCAACAATACATGGCTACACCGTCACATCAATCAGGTACTTGATCTTGAGCTTGTAGACAAGGACGCTATTGCCAAAGCCAACTTCACAGTGGCTGTTGACGCAGTCAATTCTGTTGGCGGCACAGCCATTCCGCAGTTGCTCAAAGCTCTTGGCGTGAAAAACGTGATTGAACTCAACTGCGAGGTAACCGGTCATTTCGCACACACTCCCGAACCCATCCCCGAGAACCTCACTCAGATAGCCGACCTCATGCGTAGCGGCAAGGCCGATGTAGGCTTTGTGGTGGATCCTGACGTAGACCGCTTGGCAATAGTGATGGAAAACGGTGAAATGTTTGTTGAAGAATACACCCTTGTAGCAATAGCCGACTATGTACTCAGCCACACACCTGGCAGCACCGTGAGCAATCTCAGCTCTTCGCGCGCACTTCGTGACGTGACCGAGAAACACGGCCAAACCTACAACGCTGCAGCCGTTGGCGAGGTCAACGTAACCACACTTATGAAGCAGACCGGTGCTGTTATAGGCGGCGAAGGCAACGGTGGTGTAATATACCCCGCAGCCCACTATGGTCGCGATGCATTGGTTGGCGTGGCTCTGTTCCTCACCCTTATGGCCAAGAGCGGCAAGAAAGTAACCGAGCTTAAAGCCGGATACCCCGCTTACGCAATAGCAAAAAACAAAATAGAACTTACACCGGACATTGATGTAGATGCAATCCTTGCAAAAGTCAAAGAATTGTACGCCAACGAAAAAGTGACCGATATAGACGGTGTGAAGATTGATTTTGCTGATTGCTGGGTACACCTCCGCAAGAGCAATACCGAACCGATAATCCGCATCTACTCTGAAGCCCACACAATGGCCGAGGCTGATGCATTGGCCGATAAGATCAAAGCCGTTATCAATCAAATGAAGTGACCAGACTCATTAGCATAATTATATTGCTCGCAGCTGTATTACAAACAGCCGCGGCACAATCCACTGCCACCCCCGCTCCCCATCAGGAGTGGGGGCTGGTCAATGTGGCCTGCGCATCGCTCCGAGCAGAACCGCGACACGGAGCAGAACTGGAAACACAAGCAACGATAGGCACTCCGATACTCGTAGACACCGTAAAATCAGGCGAATGGAAAATGGTGACCATGCCCGATGGTTATCGTGCATGGATGCATCTGTCAGCATTCACACCCATAAGTCAATCCCGATTTGACAATTGGCGCAAATCGCCACGTGTCATTGTTGTACATCCCTACGGTGGAACGGTTATATCCGACACCATTGCCCAGGCTTGGCAAACAGCGGTTACAGATGCCACTATCGGAGCAATCTTCTCCGGCTCAATCTCTCCCAGAAGCAGATATACCCGAGTAACCCTTCCTGATGGACGCTCTGGATATATGCACACAAACAAACTCATGGACTTTGAGCAATGGAGCCAAGAACCTATGAACATGGACAGCATCATTAACTGCGCCCGCTCCATGACCGGTGTCACATATCTGTGGGGAGGCACCACTCCCAAGGCTCTTGACTGCTCCGGATTAACCCAAGTGTGCTATCGTCACAGCGGCACCCTTCTGCCACGCAACGCCTCTGCACAAGCTAAATCAGGCAACTTGGTAGATATAAACACTCCAGCATCATGGCAGCGCGGCGACCTGCTCTTCTTTGGCCCAGACCCAGACACCACACGGATCACCCACGTAGGCATTTATATCGGCAACAACTGCTACATACACAGCAGCGGCATGGTCATGACAAGCAGCACAGATCCGGATTCACCGATCCACCTACCTCGCAAAGTGCTTGCTGTGCGTCGTATAGACACGTCATACAAGCGCATTGAAAACCACCAATGGTACTTCTGAACACAACAATATCCATTTCACATACGTTATTAACACAACTAAAAAATATTGATTATGAAACTAACTCGTATCCTCACTGTAAGTGCGCTGGCCGTGACAATATCACTATCGTCATGCGTAAGCAAAAAGAAATATCAGGCACTGCAAAGCCAGTATGACGCGCTGTCAAAAGATTACGCCGAATCACAACACTCACTTAACGAAAGCCGCGCAAACGGCCAAACCATCGATGCCCTGCTAAAAGAAGCACGCGCCACAAACGCAGACCTTCGTGCCCGCTACGACGCCCTTCAAGGCAATCTTGCGCAAAGCCTCCAACAGAATGCCCAAGGAAACGTGAACATATCCAAACTCGTGGATGAAATCAACGCCTCCAACAAATACATCAAAGAACTCGTGAGCGCCAAATCCAAGAGTGACTCTCTTAATATGGTGCTCACCAACAATCTCACACGCTCACTATCGCGCGACGACCTTAGAGACGTGGATGTAAAAGTGCTGAAAGGAGTGGTTTACATATCGCTTAGCGACAATATGCTGTTCCAAACCGGCAGCTATGAGATAAGCTCACGTGCCATGGACATACTCAGCAAAATCGCTAAGATAATCAAGGACTACAACTCCTACGATGTGCTCGTGGAGGGTAACACTGACAATGTGCCTATCACACGCACCAATATCCGTAACAACTGGGACCTCTCGGCACTCCGCGCATCATCTGTGGTACAAGTACTTCAAAATCGCTTCGGAGTTGACCCCTCTCGTCTCACCGCCGGCGGTCGTGGAGAATACAATCCCATAGCAGATAACAACTCCGACGCAGGACGCCAGCGCAACCGCCGCACAGAAATCATCATCACCCCCAATCTTGACCAATTTATGGAACTGATTGACAAAGCTCCCGACACTGACCAGAAATAAATACACAACCGACATAAACAAAAACACGAGTGCGAGAATTATCTTGCACTCGTGTTTTTGTTTCAGACACTAATTTTATAATGAAAATTTATTGTATTTCACATT
>CAMWXV010000058.1 GCA_947178305.1 uncultured Porphyromonadaceae bacterium
AATTTATTGACCGGAGATGTTATTGCGGATGTTAACGGTGATTTGCCTCTGATTCCGGCAAGTGTCACTAAGCTTGTCTCGGTTGCCACGGTTCTTGAAAATACTCCGAAGGATTATTGCTATAGCACTAAGGCGTTTGTGACAGGCGATGTGCATAATCGCGTCCTTTCAGGTGACCTTATTATACAAAGTTCAGGTGATCCAACGCTTGAGTCTGCATGCTTTCCGGAATACTGTGGATTCGTAGATAGTGTGGTGAGTGTGGTAAAGGGGTTGGGTATTGATGTGTTCAAGGGCAAGATCAGAATTGAGTACGATAAAAGCCTTGAAGAGCTTACGCCAAAAGGGTGGATGGATTCGGATTTGCCATGGGTTTATGGAACGGGATATCATGCGGTGAATTTCAAGGATAATGGTTTTGTGTTGTCTTTGCCGGATAAGAAAGCTTCGCCATTGGTTCCTGGGCTTAATATAGTGATGTGTAAAAACAAGGGGCGGATTGATTACAGTCGTGCTCGTGGAGGCAAGACAATCACAGTTTCCGGTCGTATTCCTAAACGTGGTGTTCGTGAAAGGCTTGCAAATCCTGATCCTGAAGGAAGCCTTATGGCGGAAATAGAGCAAAAGCTTAAGGAGCAAAATATAATATTTGAAAGTGAAAATAGTTGTGATCGCAATCGGAAGTTGGTCTATGAGCACTTCAGCGCTCCACTGATTGATATACTCAGAAGTACGATGTATAGAAGTGATAATATGATGGCAGAGGCCGCGTTGAAACTTTCGGCGCCGGGTCTGAGTCGGGCTGAGGCTGCAGCGAAAGAGCTGGATTTGTGGCGGAATCGTGGTGTGGATTGTCAAGGGATTTGTATAGAGGATGGTAGCGGGTTGTCGCGAAACAATCGTATGTCGGCATATTTTATTGCTGATATACTTGTGTGGAAAGGGTGCGAAAATCTTGATTTTGACTATGTTGGTCTGTTCCCTCGATGTGGACAACATGGCACAGTGCGAAATTTGTTGAAAGACACTCCGTTGCAAGGGAAAATAGCGCTAAAGAGCGGAAGTATGAGTGGGGTAAGGTGTTATGCAGGTTATGCTTTGAGTGAAGATGGTCTTCCAACGCACGCCATAGTTATAATGGTGAATGACTTCAAAGGAAGCATGGCTAAACTAAAAAAGGAGATAGAATCGCTGTTATTAGAAAAAATTTCATAATTTTGTACATATATTTTAATACTGTATTTTCATCACTTACTTCATAAAATCTTTCAGATATGAATGATAACTATGAGCAAATGCTTGATGTGTGCTTTGAGATAGAGGGCCTTTTGTCCTTGATGATTAAGCGTGAGGACGATGTGCCTGAGAGAGTGGAAGCTCTTCTCAAACATAAAGTGGCTTGTTTAAGCCAGTTTTGTGGCATGGTAGATTCTGAGGATGACAAATTAGTGCAAAACACTGAATTGGAAGAGAGTGAAAATGCGAATCTGCCCGAGAGCAAGGATGTGCCGATGGTAGAGGATGAGCATGCGTCTGTAAATATTGAGTCTGCTTGTGACACTACCGTAGATATTGTGGCTAATGTTGCAAAGAGTGAGAATATGGCTGACTCAACAATTAATGACAAACCGGAATCAATAGCTTTGACTCTTAATGATAAGTTTAGGTTTCGTCGCGAGTTGTTTGGCAACAATGCAGCAGAACTGTCCGATGCGCTTGACGTGGTGAATGCCGTTAACAGTCAAGCTGAACTTGACGACTACTTCTATAATGATTTGTGTTGGGATCCGGAGAATCCTGATGTTAAGGATTTCATGGCCATAGCATCGGCACGTTTTAATAAGTAATCAAGCGAAAAAAAGATGAGCGGAAAACTCTTTATGGTGCCCACTCCGGTAGGCAATCTTTCAGATATGACTCCAAGAGCCATAGAGGTTCTTAATTCATGCTCATTGGTTTTGGCGGAAGACACTCGCACATCCGGAGTGTTGATGAAACATTTTGGTATATCTACGCCACTTGCAAGTCATCATAAGTTCAACGAGCACCATACATTAGAGCCGATAGTGACAAGGCTTAAAGCTGGAGAGAAAATAGCGCTTATTTCTGATGCCGGTACTCCCGGAATCAGTGACCCTGGTTTTTTGTTGTCACGAGAATGCCGCCGAGAGGGAATAGCTGTTGAAACTTTGCCTGGTGCTACAGCTTTTGTGCCGGCCATAGTCAATTCCGGTTTGCCTTGCGACAGATTCTGTTTTGAGGGTTTTCTGCCGCCTAAAAAAGGCAGGGCTACGCGGTTGATGGAAATAGCGTCACGCAGTATTACTTCCATTATATATGAATCTCCGATGCGTTTGATAAAAACCCTTGGTCAGCTTGCTGAGGTGTGTGGAGAAACACGTGAGGCGTCTGTGTCTCGTGAAATATCCAAGATGCACGATACAACTGTGCGTGGATCACTTCGTGAATTGATTGATTATTTTCAGACGAACAATCCTAAGGGAGAAATAGTTATAGTATTGTCGGGTATGCAGGACGAGGCTCCGAATACAGGTCATAAAAACAAGTATAAGCAACAACGAGATGAAGAAGCTGAGAATATAGGTGCTTGACTTCATGTCGTTTTTAATAGATTAATTTTTAAGTACAACCAATTTTACTAATTATGAGAAAGATATTATTGTTTGGGCTTTGCCTTGGTGCTTTGTCGTTTGCGGCTTGTACAAATAATGCCAAGTCGGATGATAACGAAACAGACAATCAAACTCGTGAGAATACTGAGCTTAATGCTGCACTTGCAACACAGGACAGTCTCAATAATCTCATTAACGATATAATGTCGGATATGACACAGATTAAGGAGCTGGAATCCATAGTGTCTACTCCCGGCACGCTTGATGGTGGTGAAATGTCTTCGCAAAAGGTTCAAATCAAGAACGATATTACGGCTATTCGCGAAGCTCTGATGCAGCGTCGTGAGCGTTTGGCTGAACTTGAAAACAAACTTAAAAAGAATGCAAGCAAGAATGCCACGATGTTGAAGACTATTGAGAGTCTTAAAGAAAAGGTGGCTCAAAGTGAATCTCAGATCTCGGCTCTAACCGATCAGCTTGCTGCTGCCAATGTGAGAATTGAGCAACTCGGAAATCAAGTTGACTCTCTAAATGTTTCTGTTGCAAACGAAAAAGCTGATAAGGAACAAGCTCAGCAGGCTGCGATGGAATTTGAGAATGAGATGAATGTTTGCTACTATGCCCTCGGTTCAAAAAAAGAGCTTGAGAAACACAATATCATCAAAACCGGTTTCTTGCGTAAAACTAAAATTATGCAAGGTGACTATGAAATGTCGTATTTTACCAAGGCAGACAAACGTACACTCAATACAATTGCGTTTAATAGCAAAAACGGGAAATTGCTTACAAACCAACCTGCGGATTCGTATCGTATAGAAGAGCATAACGGACAAAAAGTGCTCGTGATAACTAATCCTACTCGTTTCTGGAATGCTGGTAATTTTGTTGTGATTGAGATAAATTAAGAAATATCGTAATTGTTATAAATGTGGAGACAGACAACAAATGCGTTGTCTGTCTCCACATTATTTTGGACAAAGCGGTATAAATTGGATATTATTGAGTAACTTTGCATTCTTATAAACAACCATTTGAAGCCATAAATTATGCGTATATTCAAATTCTTCTCTAAAGAAAAAAAAGAAACTCTTGATAAAGGGCTTGAAAAGTCCAAAGAGGGGGTTCTTGGAAAAATAAAACGAGCCTTTGCTGGACGAAGCACTGTTGACGCTGCATTTCTTGATGATCTTGAAGAGATTCTAATAACATCGGATATAGGAGTTGACACAACACTTAAAATTATAGAACGGCTTCAGGAACGTGTGTCACGAGACAAGTATGTTAATGAGCAAGAGCTAAATGATTACTTGTGCGATGTGATTACAGACATGCTTAGCGAGAATGATTACGCTACAAGTTCATCAGATGATTTTACAGTGCCAACAGATCATAAGCCACACGTAATTATGGTAGTAGGAGTTAATGGTGTTGGTAAAACTACTACGATAGGAAAACTTGCAGCTCAGTTTAAGAAAGCTGGCAATAAAGTGATGCTTGGTGCTGCTGACACATTCCGAGCCGGTGCTATAGAGCAGATTGAAGTTTGGGCCGAAAGAGCTGATGTTCCTATTGTGAAGCAGCAGCAAGGTGCCGATCCGGCATCTGTGGCTTTTGACACCCTGCAAAGTGCTAAAGCCAATGATGTGGATGTAGTGCTTATAGATACAGCGGGTCGTCTTCATAACCAGCAAGGATTGATGAATGAACTGTCGAAAATACGGAATGTGATGCAGAAGGTGGTTCCTGGGGCCCCTCATGAGGTTTTGCTTGTCCTTGATGGAAGCACCGGTCAAAATGCATTTGAGCAGGCAAAGCAATTTTCTGCGGCAACAAGTGTAAATGAGTTGGCCATAACCAAGCTTGATGGTACAGCTAAAGGTGGTGTGGTGATTGGTATCAGTGACCAATTTAAGATTCCTGTGAAATATATAGGTCTTGGCGAGCGAATTGAAGATTTACAAGTGTTCAACAAGCGGGAGTTTGTTAAATCATTTTTTGGAAATAACCGATGACTTCTAAAAAGAGAGCGTGTATTATTAGTCTTGGATGTTCCAAGAATCTTGTTGATTCCGAACGTCTTCTGAGAATGCTTGAAAATGTTGGGTATGAAACCGTTCATGACCCATCTGAATTTCGTGCAACCGACACTGTTATAATCAATACTTGTGGGTTCATAGGTGATGCTAAAGAGGAAAGTGTCAATATGATACTTCAGTTTGCGTATGCTCGTTCTGAAAAACAAATTGCATCACTGTATGTGATGGGTTGTTTGAGTGAGCGTTATAAAGATTCTTTACCCGTAGAGATTCCTGAAGTTGATGGCTGGTTTGGCAAAACAGACTGGCCGGGGCTCGTAAATGTGTTATCGCGTAAATCACCGGGATCTGTTCCGTATGATCGTGTGATAACAACTCCAAGGCATCACGCATATTTGAAAATATCAGAAGGGTGCAACCGTTTTTGTGCATTTTGTGCAATACCGCTGATAACAGGTCGTTACAAATCTCGTCCTATGGAAGAGATAGAGGCGGAAGTGAGAATGCTTGTGCAACGTGGTGTTAAGGAGTTTAATGTCATAGCGCAGGATTTAACCAATTATGGTTATGATTTGTACGGTGTGGTTAAAATAGGAGAACTGGTCAATCGCATTGCACAAATAGAAGGTGTGAAGTGGATACGTCTGCATTATGCATACCCGGCAAACTTCCCCATGGATTTACTTGATGCTATGGCCAACAATGGTAATGTATGCAAATATCTTGATATAGCTTTGCAGCATGCCAGCAGCAAAGTGCTTGATAATATGCGCCGCCATATATCCAAAGAGGAAACAGAGAAATTGCTTGCAACTATTAGAGAGCGTGTTCCTGGCATTCATATTCGCACAACACTTATGGTCGGATTTCCCGGAGAGGGCGAATCTGAGTTTGATGAGTTGATGCAATTTGTTCGCGAACAGAAGTTTGAACGCATGGGCGCCTTTGCATACTCTGAGGAAGAAGACACCTATGCCGCGAAGCATTTTGATGATTCCATATCGCAGGAGGTTAAGCAACAGCGTCTGGACAAGCTTATGGCTCTTCAACAGGATATAGCATTGTCTCACAGCCAATCAAAAATAGGTCAAGTGCTAACAGCTATAATTGATCGTGAAGAACCGGATTACTATGTGGGTAGAACTGAATTTGATTCACCGGAGGTAGATCCTGAATTGTTTATAGATAAATCTCAGGTTCTTGTCGTTGGAGAGTTTTATCAAGTTGAAGTCACTGATGCCATGCCATACGAATTGTTTGGAAAAATAGTGAAATGACCAAAATCAAGTTTTCAGGCACGTTGCTTAAGGCGCTGTCAATAGCCATGGACAAAAATTTGCCATTTGCGTTGTATATATTTCCATCTCAACGCAAGGTGCATTTTTTTGCTTCAACAACTATTGGGCAATCTGTTGACAATGAGTTGTTTTTCCAAAGCGATTGGAAGGGCATAGTTGTTGACTTTTTTCATCCACAGGACAAATCTCCAATGAAAATTGCCTGTCAGATGTCGGCTAAAGAGCTTGTTGCAAATGAGCAGACTATAAAAAAGTTGCCTGAAGCATATTCGCGTATTCAATTTGGAACAACTTCTCCTACTCTTTATATGTCGCAAATAAACAAGTTTGTAGGAGAATTGAAGCGTAGAGAATCGGGTTTGAAAAAAGCTGTGTTGTGTCGAACAGTATCTTGTATGGGGCGTAATGTTGTAGATGTGGCACAAGAATATTTTTCGGCATATCCTGACACGTTTCGTTACCTTTATTATTCACCGCAATGCGGTATGTGGCTTGGCGCGTCTCCGGAGTTGCTACTTGATTTTGATTATGGCAAAAGCATTATATCCACAATGTCGCTTGCCGGAACTAAGCCAAGAGAAGATTCGGAACCTTGGAGTGGGAAGAATATTAACGAGCACAATATTGTTACGCAGTATATTTATGCTGCAATGAAGATGCAAGGACTTGAACCAAATGTTTCAGATCTTTACGAGAAGCCGTTTGGCAGTATATTGCATCTATGTAATGACATAACAGCACATTGTGAGTCTGGATGTGTAGATATTGCAAAATTATTGCGGACGCTTAGTCCTACGCCTGCGCTTTGTGGATACCCTAAACACCAGGCGATGAAACTGATAGAAAGCACTGAAACATTTGATCGCATGTGCTATGGTGGTTGGGTAGCGGTTAAGGACGAAGCTGGAGTTCATGCATATGTGAACTTGCGTTGTGCAAGTGTGCATGCCATGTCCGATTTTGTACATCATTATTGTGTATATACAGGTGGAGGTATAATGCCCGACAGTAATTATGTTGAAGAGTGGACTGAGACCGCTAAAAAAGCTCATACATTATGTTCTATAATCAGTTTGCCTAACGACACTCAGTGTATTGATGATCTTACTGATTTGTATCTGACTATAAATCCGGAATTCAAATGGAAGAAGACAATATGAACAAAGATAACAAAAACAGATCGCCAAAAACATTTTATATCGTTGGTGGTGCAGTATTGATACTTGCAACACTTTCGCTACTGCCTTGGAGTGAATGGACAAATGGCAAAATAAGCGATTTCAGCTTGCTACAAGACATTAAAACTTCTGTGGACGGCACTTCAGATACGAATAATGCACAAGCAGCAGACATTGATCCGGCTTTGCTGGAAGCAATGTCTGACACTGTTGCTATGGCTACGGTTGAAACAAGCGAGAAGGTTGCTGTATCAGATATTGACTCTGTTGTTCCTGCTCCTGTTGTTATTAAGGAAGGAGATATGGTTATTATAGAGGACTATACAGTTGGTCAATGTGGTCTTTCTCGTCTCAAGGCTGCAATAAAATCTCCTCGTCTTGCCAGAATTGCGGTGATAGGTGATAGCTATATAGAGGGTGATATCATGACACAGAATCTGCGTGAGAATATGCAGAAAGCTTATGGCGGATGCGGTGTCGGGTATATGAATATGTATTCTGAATTTCCCGGTTTCCGTCGTTCTGTTAAACAAAGTGGAAGTGGATGGACAGAGCATTCAGCGTCAAAGAAAGGGAAAAAACAGTATCTTGGTCTATCAGAACATTATTTCACCCCCAACGGAGGTAATGCAACAGCTGCGTATAAAGGAGTGAAAGCGCTAAGTAATTTGGACAAATGGCAAAAATCACAGGTGCTTTTCATAGCACCTCGTTCTACCAAGATATGTGTACGTACCGGTGGAAAAGATTGGGTAGAACATCAGATATCTGCAAGCGACAGTGTCCAGTCAATAATGTTGGATGAACTTACAGATAATTTTGAGATAAAGGCTAATGATTCAAGTACAATATTTCTCGGAACATGGCTTGATGGAACACAGGGAATAGGTGTGGACTGCATGTCTTCCCGTGGGTATTCAGGTATAACATTGACGAGCATTAATCCGGAATTGTGTCGCGATATGGCGAGATTTGTAGATTATGATTTCATAATCCTTGAATTTGGCATAAACGCCATGAGTGCCAAACAAAAGGATTACAGCGTATATGCTTCCAGGCTTGAAAAAGTAGTGAAGCATGTGCGTAATTGTTATCCCCATGCCGATATATTGCTTATGGGTATTGGAGACAGAGGAGAGAAACGTAATGGCGAGATTCATTCTATGGAATCTGTGTCATATATGATTGAAGCTCAGCGAGGAGCTGCTCGTAAAGCACGTTGTTTGTTTTGGGATACCAGAGAAGCTATGGGTGGTGAGGATGCGATAGTGAATTGGTCAAGAAACGGATTGGCCAATAAAGATTATATCCATCTCACACATAAGGGTGGTGCTAAGCTTGCTGAGCCTTTATTTAATGCTATCCAAAAACTACTTGCCAAGTGAAAAAAATATTACTTATATCAGCATTGTTGCTTATGTGTGGCTTTACGAGCCATTCACAGACAGTGGATCCTGATGCAGACAGCGATATAGAAACGAGTGAAAATCCGGTGATTGATGTGGATAATGCTGATGACACAGAGTTGGTGTCAATACCTGCATATATCAAACTCAATCGGAATCATGTGATACTAAATGGCGCAAATTGGTCGCAGTTGCGTAATGCAATGTCTAAAGTCGGAACGCATCCAGTATCAATAGTGCATATTGGAGATAGCCATTTACAAGCAGATATAGCCACAGGACATGTGCGTCGTAGTTTACAGATGGATCATGGTAATGCCGGACGTGGATTGATTGCACCACTAAAAATGAGCGGCACCAATCAGCCCTCGGATTATACGTTCGCAAGTACCATGTCATGGAATGCAGCTAAGCTTATGAAATGGCCATGGAATCAAACGATGGGTTTCACCGGCACATCAATTTCACCGAATCAACGTCAAAGTCACATTATGTTGTCTACCGGTAAGGATGAAGATTACAATCCGTTTAGTGCAATTACTTTGTTTCATAAAGGAAAATTGAATGTGACAAGGGTGGAAAATCACGAAGGCACACCTATGATGTTTACTGCATCTCCATCTCAAGACTATACTTATTTGCAGTTGACAGAGTCGGTGGATAATGTGAAAATTTATTTTGACTCGGCCGGCGACCTCACTTTGTTTGGCGCAAGCCTTTCCGGTAATCGTCCCGGTGTGTTTTATCATACAATAGGTAACAATGGCGCGGCATATAGCACGTATAATAGAGTAGGCAATATCGGGCAGGGGATAGTGCCACTTAATCCTGATCTTGTGATTATTTCACTTGGCACCAATGAAGCGTTTGGACGAAGAAATGTGCCGGAGTTTATTAGCGCAATGGATCGATTGGTAAAATCAATTCAAGGTACTAATCCTAATGCTCAAGTTATGCTTGTTACGCCAATGGAGTGTCAGAAAAGTGTTTATTCTACTGTTAACAAGCGTGTAAAGGGACGAAAACGCAGATCTCGGTCGCGTACAGTGAAACAAAAAGTTCGTAGTTATGCGGTCAATGCCAATATTCTGCCCATAAGAAATGCAATAATGCAATATGGCAAAGACAATAATATTGCTGTTTATGATTGGTATGAAGTAGCCGGTGGTCAAGGTGCCTCTGAACTTGGCTTAAGGACAAGTTGTTTGGCAATGATCGTGTGCATCATACAC
>CAMWXV010000059.1 GCA_947178305.1 uncultured Porphyromonadaceae bacterium
GTGGAGCAGATACGCAAACAAGTGTATTCAAAAAACTCTGTTGGCAAGCGAATTGATGTTGTGCAAAGCTACAGCGACTTTGAGGAAGGGTATCTCGTTGCCAATCGCATATCCCAAGTAAAAATGGCCTCGCACGACAGTTACGAGGATTTTGCCATACTGTATCGCACCAATGCCCAAAGCCGTGTGCTGGAAGAAAGTCTGCGCAAACGTAATATCCCTTACCGCATATACGGAGGCCTGTCGTTCTACCAGCGAAAGGAAGTTAAAGATGCCATAGCATATTTCCGTATGGCCATAAATCCCGATGATGACGAAGCACTTAAACGCATCATCAACTATCCGGCACGAGGCATCGGCGAAACCACGCTCAACAAACTTATGCGTAGCGCCATGACACGCAACATAAGCATATGGCAAGCCATCAACACCATCCACGAGGAAAATCCGGGACTGAACAGCGGTACCGTAAAAAAACTCAACGCCTTTGCATCCCTTATTGACGGTTTTGTGGAGCTAAACCAAACCGGTATAAGCGCTGATGAAATGGCCAAAACCATCATAAACCGCTCTCAACTGATATCAGTATTGATGAGTGACCGCACACCCGAAAGCATCTCCAAACAAGAAAATCTCAGCGAACTAATTAGCGGAGCAGAACAGTTTGTAACACAGCGCACAGAAGAAGGAATAAACGAAACTTCTTTGAGTGACTTTTTGGGCGAAGTGTCATTGGCCACAGATCAGGACTCAGACACCGCCGGTGAAGAACGAATCACTCTCATGACCGTTCACGCCGCCAAAGGATTGGAGTTCAACAACGTATTCATAGTCGGAGTGGAAGAAGACCTTCTGCCATCAGCCATGAGCCAATCATCTGCCGCAGAAATTGAGGAGGAAAGGCGATTGCTCTACGTAGCCATTACTCGTGCCCGCAATTATTGCATGATGAGCTATGCCCTGTCGCGTTACCGCAATGGCATGACAGCCACCTGTCAGCCAAGCCGCTTTTTACGCGACATATCCCCCGAATACCTGAATCTGTCAGCCGGGGCACAAATCGGAGGCACTCCGTCACCAAGTTTCGCATCCTATCGCAACTCTTATCATTCTCCGTCGCCTCAACCACGCGTAGACAGCCACTCACAACCTGCGCAGCAGACCGCTCCCCTGCCACAGAAAAAAGATGTGTCAGGAGCAGCCTTACACACAGCCGCCGAACTGAGCGAAGGAATGCGCATAGAGCATCCACGCTTCGGACTCGGAGTAATCACGGTAGTAGACATATCACAACCCGATGCCCGCATTCATGTGGAGTTTGACAACACCGGCACCCGCGTGCTGTTGCTGAAATTCGCCCGTTTCGCCATAAAATAAACAGATATGACACAACATTCCATTCCCACTCCATACTACATAGTCTACGAGCACAAACTCCGCTCCAACCTGGAGCTTATTGACTCAGTGCGCAAACGCGCCGGTGTAGACATAATCATGGCATTCAAGGCCAATGCCCTGTGGCGCACCTTTCACATAATAGAAGAGTACAGATTTAAATTCACAGCCTCATCGCTCAACGAAATGCGTCTTGGCAACGAATATCTCCACACCAAAGCCCACAGCTACTGCCCCGCCTATACCGAGCAGACCATTGACCGATATATAGCAGGTTCAAGCCATATCACCTTCAACTCACTAAGCCAGCTATCACGCTTCGGCAAGCAGGCTCTTGAAGCCGGCGTTTCCACCGGGCTGAGAGTCAACCCTCAATGCTCAGTGATAGAAACCGACATATACAATCCCGCACTCCCTGGATCACGATTTGGTGTCACCGCACAAGATCTTGATGGCACCTTGCCAGAATATGTAGAAGGATTTCATTTCCACGCATTGTGCGAATCCGGAGCCGAAGACCTCCAGAAAGTGCTTGAAGCGTTTGAAACCCAGTTTGGCCAATACCTGCCACATCTGAAATGGGTAAACATGGGAGGAGGACACCTGATGACACGAAAAGGGTACAATATTGACCTGCTCGTAAACCTGCTTACCGACTTCCGTCAGCGCTATCCTTGGCTTGAAATAATATTGGAACCCGGTAGCGCATTCACATGGCGTACAGGCGATTTGATAACCTCTGTGGTTGACACCGTATGCAACCAAGGTGTACGCACAGCCATAATTGATGCCTCATTCGCATGCCATATGCCCGACACACTGGAAATGCCGTACACACCGATCGTTAGTGAAAGCAAGCCCGAAGCCCCCGGCCTTATACCCTACCGTCTCGGAGGCAACTCGTGTCTGAGCGGCGACTTTGCAGGCCCGTGGTATTTTGACCATGAACTGCAACCAGGAGAAAGGCTCACCCTTGAAGACATGAATCACTACACCACAGTGAAAACCAACATGTTCAACGGCATTCAACATCCGGCCATACTGCTGCAACACACCGATGGCCAATGCGAATACCTGCGCAAATACGATTTTGAAGACTACCTAAAACGAATGGACTGATGCCAAGATTCTCTGTAATAGTGCCGGTGTACAACCGCATTGACGAAGTTCGCGACCTGCTTGAAAGCCTCTTGAACCAATCATATAAAGATTTTGAAGTGATATTGGTTGAAGACGGTTCCACCCTGCCTTGCCGAGAAGTTGCCGAGACATATGCTTCCAAAGGACTTGATGTGCGGTATTATTACAAAACCAACGAAGGACGCTCCATAGCCCGCAACCACGGTATAGAGCGCTCCAATGGCGATTACCTGATATTCTTTGACAGCGATTGCGTAATCCCTGCCGATTATTTCCAAACACTTGCCGGCGAACTTGACACACATCCATTGGACTGTTTTGGTGGCCCCGATGCCGCCCACGATTCATTCACTCCCACACAAAAAGCCATCAACTTTGCCATGACCTCATTTCTCACCACCGGAGGCATACGTGGAGGCAAAGTACAGATGGAAAAATTCGTGCCTCGCTCATTCAACATGGGATATTCACGTCAAGTATGGCAAAAAGTGGGCGGATTCCGCGAAATGTTCTCCGAGGACATAGACATGAGCACACGCATACGCCAAGCCGGTTTCAGCATCGGATTGATCCGCCCCGCCTATGTCTACCACAAACGTCGCATAGACCTTAAAAAATTTTGGAGACAGGTTCATGTATTCGGCATGAGTCGCATCACCCTCAAGCTGCTATACCCCGATTCTCTAAAAATAGTGCACACTCTCCCGGCTTTGGCCGTGATAATAGGTGCCATATTCCTGCTTTTGGGCACACTCGTGTCGCCTTTGTGGCTCACACCTTTGGCCGTATATGCATTGGTATTATTCTTTACGGCACTCGGCTCCACAGGCAGCATCAAAGTAGCAGCACTGTCAATACCGGCGGCTGCCATACAGATTTGTGGCTACGGCACCGGATTCATACGCGCCTACTTCACCAAGATTCTTCTTGGACGCGGCCGCGACATAAATCAGGAAATATCCATGCGCAAAGGCAAATGAGCAACAACGACCCATTGAAAAGCGACCGCCCGGAAGTGGTGTTTTCACACACCAAGATTGCCAACCTGAGCGACGACGATAAACCCCGCGAAAAAGCAATAGCGCAAGGCATTCGGTCTCTAAGCGACGCCGAACTGATAGCCCTGCTCATAGGTTCCGGCCAGCAAGGCAAATCAGCAATAGATCTTGCACGCGAAATCCTGGCCGACTGCTCCAACAACGTGAGCCGCCTTGCACAGATGCCTATCATGGAGATGGTGCGCCGCTTTAAAGGCGTAGGCCCGGCAAAAGCCGTTACCATATCAGCCGCCATACAGCTCGGACAGCGAGCAGCCCGCAACACCTCCGGTCTCGCAGCGGTTCGCAGTTCCGCCGATGCATACAACTACATACGCCCCTTCATGGAGCATCTTGACACCGAAGAATTTTGGATAATACTACTATCCCGCTCCAACCACATACGCCGGGCCGAATGCATAAGCCGAGGCGGCACCGCAGCCACATATGTAGACCCCAAAGTAGTCCTGAAACGCACTATTGACAACATGGCATCATCAATCATCCTGTGCCATAATCATCCATCAGGCAACAACCGTCCGTCATCTCAGGACGATGCCCTGACACATAAAATCAAACAAGCCTGCGAACTCCTTGACATAAGAGTGCTTGACCACATAATAGTTTGCTCCGACACATACTATTCCTATACTGATAACGGACATATGTAAGTAACATATCAACCGATAACCCGAAACAGTGAGCGAAATCCATTTGCAGTCCCCATGCACACAATCACATCGCCAGGTTCTATTGTTTCATCAGTCTCCGCACTTATGTCAATCAACCTCAACCCGCTACTCCTAACACCAAGGATATTTCTGCTTTCGTAAGGTCGCATAGCAGCCACAAGTTTCAAACCATACGGCTTCAGCAACTCGTCCGACGAATATCTTTCACCCTCAAGTACCGCAGGAACCGCAAATTTCAGAATGTAATAATCCTTATCCACACTCATGGAAGCCACAGAAACCCCAAGCTCCATTTCATGCACCAGATCCTTTGCCGCACGTTGCTCCGGAGTCAGAATACGGTCTATCTCAAAGCTCTTCAATATTGATTCGTGAAGAGCATCTATAGCACGGGCATATATATGAGGCACCTGCATTTTCTTAAGCACGGCCACGGTTCGTATACTCGCCCCGAAGTTCTCACCGATAGCCACGATAACCAAATCCACATTCTTAAGTGGAAGCACCGACAGTGATGCTTCGTCAGTGGAATCAATTATATAAGCCGTGGATATATTATCCTTAATACCCTCCACCAACGTGGGATTAATGTCAGCCCCTATCACCTCGTGTCCCATATCGGCAAGATTCATGGCCAGATTGCTACCATAAATACCAAGTCCTATTATCAAATAACGCATATATCTTGATTTCAACTTATTATTATCACATCATTTGGAAACCTCGCACCACCGTTGCGTTTCTGTCGCGCAATTCCGGTAAGCAACGATATTATACCCACACGCCCAAGGAACATAGCCGTACATAGCAATATTTCCGATTCAGGACTCAACTTTGAAGTAACCCCGAGCGAAGACCCTACGGTAAACAAAGCTGACAATGCCTCAAACAACAAATCCTTGGTAGGCAACTCAGGCTCCATAATCACAAGCACCGTAGCATAAAAGAAATAGCTCAGCAAACTTATTGCCACCACAGCATTGGCCCTTCTGATTGACCCTACGGATATGGTTCGCGAAAAAGCAGTAACCGAAGACCTTCCGGTTACAATCGAACGTAAATTCAAGCAAATAGCCGCAAACGTATTAACCTTTATCCCACCGGCCGTTGACTGAGAGCCACCTCCAATCCACATCAAAAACATCACCACGATAAGTGTTGACGGCAAAAAACCTGACGGATTTACCGAACTGAAACCGGCACTTCTCGGAGTGGCAGAATTAAAAACAGCCTGTGTCACTTTCTCTGCCAAGCTCATCCCAGACAACGAATTATTATACTCCAATACAAAAAACAACACACCACCGGCAGCAAACAGCAAGAAAAATGTTGCAAGCACCACTCGCGTATTCATATTGTAATTATGTATTATTCTTGCCCCGACAGGCTTATGGCGCACACGTCTGAAAAACCGGCTGATATGCCTCATCAAAGTATCCTTGAAATTCACAAGAATAGGAAACCCTATGGCACCGGCTATAACAAGAAACGTCGTGATCCAGTACACCGACAGATTACCGTACAGAAACACCGGATTTGACAACCCATGCGTCACAACCGAAAAACCGGCATTACTGAACGCCGACACCGAATGAAACACACTGAACCATAATTCATCCACATACGTCATTCCGGTCGTTCCGCTCACCGACACATACACCAGCAATGCACCTACAGCCTCCACAGTGACAGTAAAAGCAAATATATAGCGCAAAGTGGGTATCAATGCACTCATACTTCTGGAATACACAATATCCTTAAGCATCAACTGACTGTATATGGAAGTGTCACCACTGAAAAACAAAGCAAAAAAACTTGTGAAAGTCATAAGCCCCAAACACCCTATCTGAACAAGAATCAGCAGTATCAACTGTCCGAAAGGAGTAAAAGTACTGTATATATCCACCGGAGTCAACCCCGTGATACAAACAGCGCTCGTACTCACAAACAAAGCATCGCTATACCCTATTGGCACATAAGTGCACCGAGGCAACAGCAGCAACAAACTGCCCACAAGTATAATCAAAATAAAACTGCCCGAAAGCAGCAGCGACGGATTAGTTCGCTTGCCTATGGCCCTGATCATACCGTAACTGATTACAATCACGGAATACGACAGCAGCACACCATACATAAACCAACCGGAATATACCACATCCGCCAGCCACGGCATCCACGGATTATCAGGATACCTCCACAACAAAGGAACCAAAGTAACCACCATAGCTATATCCAGAATCCATTTTATCAACTTCTTGGATCTGAAAATACGATTAAAATCAAACACCAGTTTATACACCATACCCGTCACGAATATCAGCTGACAGCACATCAACACATATTTCAACTCCGTTTTATACTCCAACGTATGGTCATATCCCGCCAACACAACGATGCCCACAACACACATCACCGCAGCCATAAAAGTCAGCACGCTCACAATCACACCGCTCACACGCAAAGCACCAGCCCTATGAACCCTGAACCGGGCCACAGCCACACCTGCAATCGTCAAACACCTGTTTGTCCGTAATAAAATGCTATTTACAAATGACATCGCCATAATATTACACTTACCATCAATAACATCTATTCAACATTTATGGTTGCGTAACAAAACAAACATCCCGGGGCATTGATGCCCCGGGATGCCTTATTGCCTTATCTGACAATTAATCAATAATCGTAATTAAGAGTGAAATGCATTATGTCAAGCGATGATCCAGGTCCACCCGTATAGTAATCACCATACATGGATGTAGACGCCACCACAATCAGATATTTGGGCTTGCGCGAAAGACTCTTGTACTCCAGCGGGATAGTTATATCGGTAAACTCCGTTATATCAGTGCTTGAACAGAACTCTCCGTACGCTATCACATAATCGCCATCCTTGTCAAACAACTGACGGTTACTTGGCTTGGTACGAATTTCAAACTGCTCATCAGTATCAATCAAAGCACACCATATTATACAAACATCGGGCGTGTTCAGCAGATGAGTCAAATCCGGATTTGACTTACTTGCTTTCGTGATAGGTTTGGATTGGAACTTGATACGAGTGCTCAAACTTGTGGGACGCTGAGTAAACGGCTGTCCGAACTCAAGAATACCATCCGTAGGAGGATCCACCTTCTTGAACTCTCCGGTGAATATATTACCCGCGGCATACTTTATACCGGCTATCACCTTTGACTCCAAATGAGCACCCTTATAACCGGTAAGCGACATTATATCTGTTATAGGCATCGTGATATTGCTGGTACCTATGTAAGTGGAACCCTTGTTACCGGAACCCCAATATCCTTTTGTATCTTCCGGATTAGGCCACGGACACCACATCTTGTTGTTCACATAACACCAGTCTTCAAACTGTGAATTAGGCATCTGCTCTATCAATCCTGTCGTGAACACATCCACCACACTGTAATCCTCATCACTAACGGCACGCACCTCATAAGTAGTTTGCGGCAACAAATGAATCAACCTACCGGTAAAAGAGCCACCCTCATGAGTAATCCACTCTTGAGGCACCGGAATCCACTCTTCAGCACCCTGCACGCGATACTCGAATCCATTGCTTTTACCCACCTCGGCAGAACCATGCACCCAAGCCACATTGGTCCATGCGTCAGTCGGCTCTATAAACACCTTGGTAGCAGTCTGCTCTACCGTTATGGTCCATGTAGTGGTGATACCATGATCAGTAACATCCACACTCACCGGATTCGTAAAATCATAGCTTGCACCCACAAGAGCCGGAGAATAATCTGCATTAGGACCTGCAAGCTTCATCGTCAGCACCTCTACCGAAGTCAAAGGCACTACATCCGGCACCACCACGCTCACCGTGTGAGCATCAGCATCTATATCGGCAACACCCACCTGATTGGCCACACTGAAATAACGTGATATACTCTGAATGGCACATATGCTCCATGTATAATCCTGATAGAGCGACAAAACCACCTGCTTAGGCTCGCTCAAATCAAGAGGCTGACTCAGCATACTGGCCGAAGCATCACTTATCGTGGCACCGGAAGTGATACTGTATCCCGACACATTAAGCCCGTTGATATTTGCTTCTTCTGTCAGAAACACAGTTACCGTAGCCGATGCCGAATCTATATTTGCAGCCCTGTCCTGACCATCCACCTCAAAACTCAGAAAGTTTGGCTGAATATGCGGATAAGGCAAATCATTGGTAATACAGGAACTCATAGCCGCAGCACAAACCATAGCCACGGCAACACCGCGCATAGCGGATTTAACGGAGATATTATCAAATGTGAACACCGATTCCAAAGTTTATGTTAAACAAATTGAACTTGAAGTTGGCGCCGGATGAAAACCGCGACCCCTCACTCTCGCCATTGGTTATCTGCTTTTCATTGGTCAAATGAAGACCAAACACACCAAACGACACATTAAAACTCAAATTCTCCATTATAAACACACACACACCGGGACTGAAATTCAAGCTCGCCTCCGTGATATTTGTTCGGGTGTCATAAAGATTGTCCCCATAATATCTTTTGAATCGCGAAGACCCGCTACCGAAATCCAGACTCACCTCATTAAACACCGCAAACCTGCGCGAGCGTCCAAGTCCAACATAGCTGCGATAAAACACACCCATGGTGTACTTTGAAGAATAATATGATATATCATGCAGATTAAAACTCAAATCTTCACCGGCATTGAACCCGAAAGACCCCAGATCTGCCTCTCCGCGAGTATAAACAAACTTCACACCCACCGCCTGATTGTTTTTTATAAAATAACCTATAGTGGGACGGATGGCATACTGCTTACCCTTGAAATCAAGATCGCTTATGGCCTGAAGCACCTCCACGTCATCTGCCGAAAACTCTCCGTACGATGCCGTGAGACCAAACATCCATTGCCCTTTAGGTGTAAACAGATAGTTGTACAATCCTCGGTCATAACGGCTGTAATTGCGTTCAGAAATAATTATGCTCACAGTATCATTGCCAACGATCACCTTCTCATCCAGTTCGCTCACCGGATTCTCACCTCTGGGCATCATTGCTGCCGGTTCTGCCCATACGGCCGTCACAGCGGCACATATAGCCAAAAATATTGTATATATTCTATGCTTCATAACAATGATAGACTATTAAATGTAAAACATCACACCAAATGAAACCGAAAACAAATTGATTTTGAAATTGGCGTGTTTTGAATTACGATTTGACACATATATTTGATCCGTAACCGCACGAGTGTGAGTGTATCCGAATCCGAGCACACCCACATTCACCTCCAAAGCTGAATAATTGCTTAAGAACATTATGAATCCCGGGGTCAGACCTATATCAAGAGTGAAATTACGCTCATAAGTACCCGTAAGGCTTTCACCACTACCGTTGCTCAACTTGGAGCGACCTCCTCCCAACGATAATTGCACTTC
>CAMWXV010000060.1 GCA_947178305.1 uncultured Porphyromonadaceae bacterium
ATCTTTAACATTACTTGTGTTTATTAAATAATGTTAAAGATGTTGCTGAGATGAATTTATGATTCAAACTTATTGTTGTTCTGTGGCGGCAAACTCCATAAGGTACGCTTTTATGAAACCGTCTATGTCACCATCCATCACACCGTTGACATCCGATGTTTGATGTCCAGTTCGGTGGTCCTTGACTCTGCGGTCGTCAAACACGTAGCTTCGTATTTGGCTGCCCCATTCTATTTTCATCTTTCCGGCCTCTACTTTGGCTTGCTCTTGCAAGCGGTGTTGAAGTTCCTTGTCGTAAAGTATGGAACGAAGCTGACGCAGTGCGTTTTCTTTGTTTTTAGGCTGGTCTCGTGTTTCAGTGTTTTCAATCAATATTTCTTCCTGTTCACCTGTGTATGGATCAGTGAACTGATAACGCAGACGCACACCGGACTCTACCTTGTTCACATTCTGTCCGCCTGCACCGCCGCTTCGGAATGTGTCCCACGATAGCAGAGCTGGTTCCACTTTCACTTCAATGGTGTCATCTACCAACGGTGTTACGAACACTGATGCAAATGAAGTCATGCGTTTACCTTGAGCATTGTAGGGCGATACGCGCACAAGTCTATGCACTCCATTCTCGCTCTTCAAATATCCGTAGGCAAAATCACCTTCCACGTTGATAGTGCAAGACTTAATGCCAGCCTCATCACCTTCAAGAATATTGGCGATGGATGTTTTGTAGCCGTGTTTCTCGCAGTAACGCAGATACATACGCATCAGCATTGAAGCCCAGTCCTGACTTTCTGTGCCACCGGCTCCAGAGTTGATTTTTAGCACCACGCCAAGTTTGTCTTCCTCTCGTCGCAGCATGTTGCGCAACTCCAGTTTCTCTATTTTGGCTATGGCATCAGCATACATTGCGTCAAGCTCTGATTCTTCCATGGCTCCTTCCTTTACGAAATCAAAAGCCACTTCCAAATCGTCAACAGCACGTTCTACATCTTCGTAGCCTTCAATCCAGGCTTGAAGATCCTTGATTTTTTTCATTTGGATCTGCGCTTCCTTGGGATGTTCCCAAAAATCGGGTACATGGGTGCGCAATTCCTCTTCTTCTACTTCTATCTTCTTGCTGTCGATGTCAAAGATACCTCCTCAGCGCCAACTTGCGCTCAAAAGTCTCTTTTAATTGTTCCTGTGTAATCATTATATGAATATCTATATTGCTTGTTTAACTGATTAGGCGTACATCTCCTCAATTTCGCGCGCATATCGGATGTTGATCACCGGACGGCGCAACTTGAGGGTATTGGTGAGTTCTCCGGCCTCCATTGTGAACTCTTGAGGTAGGAGTGTGAATTTTTTGATGCGTTCAAATCCGGCAAAGTTACGTTGCAAATCCTCTATTCGCTCTGCTATCATGGCGCGAATATCTGCATTTTTCACCAAGTCTTCCACGTTGCGATATTGGATATGCTTTTTCTTGGCATACTCTTTAAGAGCCTCAAATGCCGGAATGATAATGGCTGTCACATATTTGCGCTGGTCTCCTATCACAGCCACCTGCTCTATGTATTTGTCTTCTCCCAATCGGCTTTCAAGAGCTTGTGGTGCTATATATTTGCCATTTGAAGTCTTGAACAAATCCTTGATACGTTCGGTGAGTATCAGCGATCCGTTTTCGTCTATGCGTCCGGCATCACCTGTGCGGAACCAGCCATCTTCAGTGAAAGCTTCCTTGGTGGCTTCGGGTTTGTTGTAATATTCACGCATCACGGTTGGGCCTTTCACTAAAATCTCATTCTGCTCACCGATTTTTATCTGCACACGAGGCATCACGGTGCCGACAGTGCCGATTTCGTATCCTGTTAGAGGGAAACATGTTACTGTGGCTGTGGTTTCGGACAATCCATAGCCAATCACTATGTTTATACCGCAGGAATGAAAAAACTCCACAATATTGGCGCTCAGGGGAGCACCGGCTGTAGGAAATATATTGCCGTTTTCTATGCCAATGGCTTTTTGCATAGGCAGAAGCACATTCTTGTAAAAGAATTGATACTTCATTTCCAACCACCAGGGGGCTTTCTTGCCCATGCGCACATATTCAAGATTACGCTTTTTGCCTGTTTTCAAAGCCTGTATGGCCATCCAATGTTTCACCGGACTAAGGGTTGAAATCTTTTCCTGCACGGCAGTGTATACCTTCTCCCAGAACCTGGGTACCGAACACATACAAGTCGGGCGGCGTTCGGCTACGGTGTGTTGGATTTCTCGTGGGTCAAGGTTGATTGACAATCGTACTCCCATATAGAGGCACACATATGTCCATCCTTTTTCAAATATGTGGCTCAAAGGCAGGAAGCAAACAGATGTATCCTTGTCGCTGAGTATAGTGAAGCGCTCTTTGTGAACCGGTAATGCTGCGTTGAAGCAGGAATGTGGCAGTACTGCACCTTTGGGCTCTCCGGTGGTTCCGGATGTATAGATTATTGTTGCTATGTCGTCGGGCAATGCACGCTTGCGTCGGGCATCTACTTCGTTGCGGCACATTTCCGAAGCCTTGTCTCCGAATTGAAGCAGAGATGCAAACGTCATTGTGCTGTTGTCGCCCTTTTTGCGCGTTACATCTTCATAAGTTATTATCTGCTTTAGTTTAGGGCACCGTTTTTGTGCTTCCAAAGCCATGTCGTATTGTTTTTCGTCACCTACCAGAAGGGTTGATGCACCACAATCATTGACAATGTAGATAACCTGCTCCAAGGAGCTTGTGGAGTATATTGACACCGGAGCCACGCGGTTGGCGTAGGCTGCAAATTCGGTTACTAAGATTTCAGGACGGTTAGCCGAGAATATGGTGATATTATCACACTCTTTAATTCCCAGCATCTCAAAAGCGTAAGCCGCTTGGTTCACCATCTTTTCGAAATCAAGCCAGGATGTGGACTTCCATTCGCTGTTCACCGGAGCTGAGAAAGCTTCGCGTGAGCCATATTTCAGGGCTTGCTTTCCGATTAATTCGGTTAATACGTTCGGCATAATTTTCTATCGAATTTGTTAATTCGTGCGCAAAGGTACACACTATCCTTACTTTAATAACAATTTGAGCGCTTGAAAAGCATGTTGTGTTAACAAAAGTTAGAGAGCATGGTGCTCGGCTTTGTGATTTTTAACTATTTTTTGTTATTGCAGTCATATGTGGCATGATTTTTATACAGTATCTTTGTGAACTATGACACTACGTATTATCGCTTCCGTTCTTCCATTTGCCACAGTCAGTGCGTTTGCTGCCACTGATCGTCCTAATATTATATATATAATGTGTGACGATATGGGTTATGGTGATCTCGGCTGCTATGGGCAACCGTATATTTCCACCCCCAATATTGATTCGTTAGCTCGCTCAGGTATAAGATTTACACAAGCTTATGCCGGAAGTCCTGTGAGTGCGCCGTCACGTGCATCAATGATGACAGGACAACACACCGGGCATTCCGAAGTGAGAGGCAACAAGGAATATTGGCGTGATGCATCCATGCTGAAGTATGGCGAAAATGAAGATTATTCGGTAGTAGGGCAGCATCCTTATGACACTGCTCATGTGATTTTGCCGGAGATAATGAAATCGTGTGGTTATAATACAGGGATGTTCGGTAAATGGGCTGGAGGATATGAGGGTTCGCCGTCCACACCCGACAAACGTGGCATAGATGAATTCTATGGGTATATATGCCAATTTCAGGCTCATCTGTACTATCCTAATTTCCTCAACCGCTACTCAAAGATTTTGGGTGACACTGCTGTGGTACGCGAAATCTTGGAACAGAACATTCAGCACCCTATGTATGGTTCGGGATATGAGAACCGAAAGCAATACTCCGCGGATTTGATTCATCAGCGAGCCTTGCAGTGGATTGATCAGCAGGATGCCGATACACCATTTTTCGGGGTGCTTACATACACTCTTCCACATGCAGAACTTGTGCAACCCAATGACAGTATATTGGAGCACTATAAACAAAAGTTTACTACTGATGGTGCATATGAAGGAAATAAGTGGTCGCGCTATAATCCTGTAACGCATACTCATGCACAATTTGCCGGCATGATTGCACGTTTGGATGCATACGTGGGTGAGATAATGGATTTGCTTGAACGAAAAGGATTGAAAGAAAACACATTGGTGATATTTACGAGCGATAATGGCCCTCATGAGGAAGGTGGAGCCGATCCCACGTTTTTTGGGCGCGATGGCAAGCTCAAGGGATTGAAACGCTCATGTCATGAAGGTGGTATACGTGTGCCGTTTATTGCAAGTTGGCCTGCTGTTGTAAAGCCGGGTCAAGAGAGTAACCATATTTTGGCTTTCTATGACCTTATGCCCACGTTTGCTGAAATTGCCGGTGTGAAAAATCTTGCTTCTACATATGCAAACAAAGACAAGCAGATTGATTACTTTGATGGAATATCATTTCTGCCAACACTTGTTGGAAATGGCAAACAGCCTAAACATGATTTTTTGTATTGGGAGTTTGACGAAACAGATCAAATTGCTTTACGTCAGGGGTCATGGAAGTTGATAGTGAAGAAGGGGGTGCCTGAGTTGTACAATTTGGACAACGATATACATGAGGATTGCAATGTTGCCGACCAACATCCTGAGCAAGTACGCTCTATGATACGAATATTGCTTAGGGAGCACACGCCTTCGCCATATTTTTCTGTTACTTTGCCTTCGCTTTAGTGGGCTTGAACAATAGGGTGGAGGTTGCCGAACCTCCGCGTCCCAACAATTTTTGGACTATATATACCATACGCAGTTTGAGTCTTGTGCGCCAATTGTGTCGCGACAGCACGCCGTGTAGCAACGCTTTAGCTCTTTGAGTCTCGTTCTCGCGCATATACATTGCGGCCAGGATTACTCTGCGGCACTCTACCCACATGTGCTGTAGTCCTTGTTCTGGGGATTGAAATTGTGAGTCTATAATGTCCAGTGTGTTTTCAAACAACCCTGCACGACTTCGGTAATCTACACCTGTGATAGAGTCTGCGTCATGAGGATGAACCAGCACCATAGGGTCGCCATGTAACTTTCTCACATTAGTAGTATTGAGTAGTAAACGTACCCCCAATTCCATATCGTCCCATATTTTGCATTCGTTGCGCCAGCCTCCTATCTGTTTTATCAAATTCGTGTTTATGGCCATTCTTTGGGTTGACAGAGAGCAATGAAACAAATGTCCTCGCATCACATCATTGTCGTTTACGCTCATAGGATTAGTCCAACCGTCTGAGTCCAACTCGGCAGCATCAAAATAAATGAGGTCACAATCCGGGTTTTCTTGGATTTCATGCGCTATTTTTTCTATATGTTGCGGACGCATTTCGTCATCAGAGTCAAAAAACATAACCCAAGGTGTTGTCACAGTGGCAAGCCCGTAGTTACGAGCTTGAGGCGCACCGGGTTTGTTGCATTGAAGTATTTCTATGCCAAATTGTTCGTTTCGGTTCTTTCTTGCCCAGTCTGTTATTGTTTCCAATGTGGAATCCGTGGAGTTGTTGTCCACTATAATCAGATGTAGAGGTCTGAAGGTTTGACAGGCTATGGAATCAAGTGTGCGGAGCACGATATTGGCTCGGTTGCGCACCGGCACAACAACAGATATAAGACCATTTGTTTTCATACAACTATCTAACGCATCGGTATTCGCTATATTGTGACACATGTATAATCTTGTATTCTTTGTTTGTTAAAAGATGAATATTGGAGTTATAATGTTAATTTTGCGGAATGAAATCTCATATAATGAAATCGTGTGATCCGCTGGTGTCTGTGATTGTTTTGAGTTACAATCATTCAGATACTGTTGCGCGAGCTATTGACAGTGTGTTGGCATTGCGTGCCCAATGTCCCGACTTGGAAATAGTGGTGGGAGATGACGGATCTTCGGATGGGTGTTATGAGATTTGCAAGGAATATGCGGAGTTATATCCAGACACGATTCGCCTTATGCCAAGGGAACCGAATATGGGCGTTGTGCTTAATTATTTCAGGTGTCTTAAAGCATGTAGAGGTGAATTTGTTACAGATTGTGCTGCTGATGATTGTCGCCTTCCGGGCACATGGCTTGTGCAACAAATAAATATGCTTCGCAATAATCCTGATATTGTAGCTGTAGGATCCGATTGGGTGGAGCGCAGAAATGGTAACGACATAAAATCGTCTTTGAATGATGCTCATTCCAGTTGGCGCACGGTGGTGTCCGGTCGGGATATGATGTTTGGTGTGCTTGGTGCCGTAGGCAGGTTTCCAGTACCGCTCAGTGCCATGCTCTATCGTCGTTGTGCGATAGATGTGGATAGCCATATGGTGTGCAATCCCGAGTTTGGATGTGAAGACCTTCCGCTCGTGTGTGCTTTGGGTGCCGCTGGTAATTTCGGTTTTGTTTCTGAAGAATCGTTGTTATATTTTGTTAATAATGAATCGATAAGCAATACTGCAACCCAAAGCAGGCTATTGTCGTTTTATCATAAGGTACTTGTGTGCCGACTTACGCTTGCATCGCATTATCATGCTTATGTTCCCCAAGTGAATTATGCCATATCTCATGGCATTAAGTTCGTGGTAGGTTTGGCTTTTGATAGTGGCGATAAACGGTGGATTCAAGCGGTGAAAGCAACTGTTTTTGAAAACCGGTGTCGTGTGCCTCTTTCGGCGCGATTCAAATTGTTCATTGCTCGTTATTCTCTATTGTGGCGTATTGCTCGCACATTTAAGCGGTATGTCAAACGATAGTACAATCTGTCATAGCTCCTTTCGTCATGTAGAGCAGGCAAAATCCGAATTTGCTGCCGTTTTTCCACAATCTATAGGCTTTAAGCGGTATTCTTAATGGCCAGCTCCATGGATACCGTCCGCGAATCAGGCATCCGGTGCCTTCTGCGGCTTTAGCATCGGTGATTGCCCTGAATCCGGTGGTTGGGCCTGTATGACTGGTGATGACGATTGGAAAATAATAGCATATCAAACCTGATTTTATTGCGTCAAGCATAAATTTTTCATCTTCTCCAATAGGAAATAGAGAGCCGTTGGGACCGAATCGTTCATCAAAATGCAGCTTGTTCAGACATTTGCTACGAATGGCTATTTCAAAAGTGGTGAACGACAACCATCTTGGCTTGTGTAACGAAATCAAAGATGGCTCAGACGGGTACCTTTTATTGTCTCCTTCGTATTGAAACGTGCCCACATCCACATTCGGATGGGCTTCCATTGTGTCAATTACCGATTGGAGTCGGGCAGGGGTATATGTTAAATCGTCATCGGCAAACAGTACTATCGGTGCTGATGTGTGGCGCAACGCATTGTTTCTGTTGGCTGATACTCCTTTGCCGCTGAACCGGGCTATCTTTATGTCGCTTCGCAAAAGCTCTTGTGGTATCGGTGCGCCTTCATGGTTTTGCCACGATACCACATACCTCACACCTTTCACCATGGGAAGTTGCATGGCTTTTACGCGTCTTATTCCGTCGGGTCGGTGTGTGGCTATAGCCACATCAAGTTTTATCATATGTATTTAGCCAGTTTCACAGGCAGGTCGGCTATTTGGTCTGCACGGTCAATAAGGTCACCGTTTACAATTATGAAAGTGGTTGGCAAAGCACGGACATTGAATTGTAGTAGGTTCTGTGGCTCTGTTGATGGGCTGTACACGGTTATCCAAGGCAGATTTGACGCTGATTGTTTCCATTGATATTCGTCATCATCTATAGCCACCTGATATATTTCAAGACCCTTTTGTGAGTATTGCTCATAAATTTTGTTGAACTCCATATTTATGACCGGAGACTCTTTGGCTGTGTATGCCGTGAAATTCAGAATCACAACCTTGTTGTCTGCTGCCACTTTATGCAGGTCATGAAGGTTTCCTTTGTTGTCCCATAGCTTCAGTTCCGGAAACGCTACTGTGCCGGCCTGTATGGTGTCGGCTTGTGATGAATATGGCATTGATGCACGGTGCAGCATATAGATTTTCTTTATAAATTCTGTGCGTGGGTCGTTGGGACGGTCGCGGTCATAAGCATTTGCCACTGCTCCTATTATGCGTAGGTCTTTGCGGTTTTCGGGGTCAAATACAGGTAATCCTCCAATTCTTTTGTTTATGATGTAGTATGCCACAATTCCACTGGGTTCTTGCAGCATGAGTTGTGCCAATTGGCGTTTCAGAGTGGAGTCTGATACGGTATACAAAGCACCTTTGGTTGCGGCCGATTCCATCAGTTTATGATCCACATTGGTTATTATTTCTGCCGAAGTTGAGCCGGAGAGTTTGTAGTCTATGGAAAAAGTTGAGGCATTGGTGGTGAGGGTCAACGATTCAATGCTGTCTATAGGCAGGTATATATGTTGGTCGTTGAATGACAGACGGTAAATATCGGGATGGCCTGCTGCTTCACGTGAATATTCAAATGCTCCGTCTGAACCTATCATGATAGTGTCAAGCGGATACCATCCAAAACCGTTGGATGCTTCCATTATCATTTGATCGCTTTCGGCTCCATGTACGGTGCCTTTCACTTTCCATTCTGGAGTGCGGCTGCATGATGCTAAAATTAAGGCTGCTGTTGCTAATGAAGTGATATAAAGTGATATATGTTTCATATTCTATGCTGGTTTTATGATTAGCAACCACAAAGTTAATCTTTTTTTATAAGTACGGACAATAAAGGTGTAAAATATTTCCTATCTTTGCATATTGCACATATTCTGCACTGATTTATGACCGAAGATATTTTTGACCAAGAAAACACTGAGCCCGAGGTTGATGCCAGCGGAGTTGAGAACTATGGCGATGATGCAATCGTCACTCTTGACTGGAATGAGCATATACGACGTCGCCCCGGTATGTATATAGGTAAGCTGGGCGATGGATCCAGCGCTGATGATGGCATTTACGTGCTTCTGAAAGAAGTGCTTGACAATGCCATTGATGAATATATGATGGGATTTGGTAAGCAAGTGGATGTCACTGTGACCGAATCGTCTGTGTCTGTGCGTGATTTTGGACGAGGCATTCCATTGGGTAAGCTTGTTGAGGCATCGTCACGCATGAACACCGGCGGTAAGTATGATAGCAAGGCGTTTAAGAAATCAGTGGGACTCAATGGTGTGGGTATCAAGGCGGTAAACGCACTGTCAAGTAATTTCATGATTCAGAGCGTGCGTCAAGGCAAACTTAAGCGTGTGCAATATAGCCGTGGAGTGGTTGTTGAAGAAACATCAGTGGTTGACACGGATCAACCGGATGGTACAATGGTGCAATTCACTCCCGACAGTGAGGTGTTTCGTGACTATCATTATCGTGATGAGTTCATTGTGCCATTGCTTAAAAACTACACATTTCTCAATACTGGTCTTGCTATATATTTCAACGGTCAGAAATTCTTGAGCAGAAAAGGTTTGCTTGACCTTTTGGCTGAGAATATGACCGGAGAGCCTCTTTACGAGCCGATACATCTTGTGGGAGAGGATATTGAAGTGGCATTGACTCATGCCAATCAGTATGGCGAGGAGTACTACTCGTTTGTCAATGGTCAGTACACAACTCAGGGTGGTACTCATCTCACTGCTTTCAAAGAAGCGGTGTCGCGTACCATCAAGGAGTTTCTTGGC
>CAMWXV010000061.1 GCA_947178305.1 uncultured Porphyromonadaceae bacterium
CGCACCTGGTTTGGGACCAGGTGGTCGCAGGTTCGAATCCTGTCACCCCGACAAAACATCCACTGATGGTTTACGCTATCAGTGGATGTTTTATTTATAATAAGTTTGGTGGTCTTTTTGTTTTTGGAAAAGTTGCTAATACTTGATTGGCATAAATAAAATCAGTAATTTTGCGGACACACATTTGATTATGGATGTGATATATATTTTTGTTCGTTATGCTCATCACGTTTCTTGTTATTTTTATTATCGGGTATCTTGCCATTGCGCTTGAGCACCCATTGAGAATTGATAAAACGGCTTCGGCTTTGTTGCTCGGTATGGTACTTTGGGTGGTGTATGCCCTTGGGTGTGAATATATCGTTCCGGAGATGGCTGGTGCCAAGTTTCAAAATTTTTTGGCGGAGAATCCGTTGCTCGCAGGCAAAAGTTTGCATGAACAGACTTTGCAGTATGTGCTCAATGTGGATATTGTGGAGCATCTGGGTGATATATGCCAAACATTGCTGTTTCTTATAGGAGCAATGACCATAGTGGAGCTCATAGATGTTCACGGAGGGTTCAGGGTTATAACAGATAAGATCACAACCCGTCGCAAACGCAGCCTTTTGTGGATTCTTGCGTTTACCACATTCTTTATGTCGGCTATATTGGATAATCTCACGACTACTATTGTGATGCTGATGCTTTTGCGTAAATTGCTGCAAACCAAAACAGAACGATGGATGTATGCCGCATGCTTGGTGATAGCGGCAAACAGTGGAGGTGCGTGGTCGCCTATTGGAGACATTACTACTATAATGCTTTGGGTGAAAGGTAATGTTACTGCTATGGCCTTGATCAAGTATACCTTGTTGCCGAGCCTTGTGTCAATGATTCTTCCGGTATGGTTCGTGTCCAAGCGTCTTAGCGGTGATTTGAGACCCATGTCTATTACTGTTAAGGAGGATTTGGGTTTCACTCCACGAGAACGTAACACGATGTTTTATCTTGGAGTAGGCGGTTTGATATTTGTTCCTGTGTTTAAATCCATCACTCATTTGCCTCCTTTTATAGGAATTTTGTTTGTGCTTGGAGTGTTGTGGGTGTTTACGGAGGTGTTTTATAATACCAAGATGCTTGAAAAGGCCAAGGAGCATCGTATTCCAAAAGTGATTTCGCGTGTGGACATGCCTTCAATATTGTTTTTCCTTGGTATATTGATGGCTGTGGCCGTGCTCCAAAGCACCGGTATTCTTAGTTGGATGGCTCAGATGCTTGATGAAAAGGTTCACAATGTTTATATCACAGATGTATTGCTTGGTGTTATGTCTTCAATAGTTGATAATGTGCCTTTGGTGGCTGCTGCTATGGGCATGTATCCTGTTGCTGATCCGGGTACAGTGGGTTATGCTGCAGATTTTGTGGTTGACGGAACTTTCTGGGAATTGCTTAGCTACTGCGCCGGTGTTGGAGGCAGCATATTGATAATAGGTTCTGCCGCCGGTGTTATAGCCATGGGTATTGAAAAGATAAGCTTCGGATGGTATCTACGTAATTTCTCCGGCTTGGCATTCATGGGATTTATAGCCGGTGTAGGGGTTTACTTGTTGGAAAAGTTGCTTTTCTGACATATTGAATATGGGTGCGAGCAAGCACCCATATTTAATTAATTGAAATCTGCGATAAACGATGTTCAAGTTCTGTGGTGCTCAGGCGCGTGGTAAGTGCGCCATGATGTGCTACTGATATGTTTCCGGTTTCTTCTGATACCACTATGGCAAATGCGTCTGTGGCTTGCGATATGCCTAATGCAGAGCGATGGCGCAGACCTAATGAACGGGGCACATTGCGATCATGGCTTACAGGAAGAATACATCCGGCGGATTTTATGTGTCCATGGGCTATTATTAGTGCACCGTCATGGAGTGGTGAGTTCTTGAAAAAGATGTTTTCAATGAGTCGTGTGTTTATGAGGGCATCTATAATGTCGCCGGATTTCTCGTAGCTTTCCAATGATATTTGTTGTTCTATGACTATCAAGGCTCCGGTTTTTGTTTTTGATAGATTCATGCATGCGTACACTATTGGCATAACGGCTTGGCGTGCGGTTTCGGCATCTGTGCGTTTGGCATGATGAAAAAGGTTGCTTAGAAATCGCCATCGTTTGTGGTCGCCCAATTCCACAAGAAACCGTTTGATCTGGTCTTGGAACAGCACGACTATGATGAGTAGTCCTATGCTCATGAATTTGTCAAGAATGGTGCCAATGAGCTTCATTTCCATGATTTGAGAAGCTATGACCCATACTACAATGAAAGCAAGCACGCCAAAGAATATGTTGAGTGTGCCGCTTTCTTTCATTATGCGGTAGAGATAGTACAGCAGTAAAGCTGCAATGGCTATGTCAAGAATATCTTTAATGCCGAAAGAGTCCATAAGGGATGGTTATATTGATGAATATGTGTGTTGTACTATGGTTAATGCTTGACGTGCTTCGGCCACATCATGAACGCGCAATATGGCTGCTCCTTGCATCAGGGCTATGGTGTGTAGAGATGTTGTGCCGTTAAGGGCTTCGGCCGGAGTTAGGTTCAAGGCTTTGCATACCATGGATTTTCTGGACACACCTACGAGCACTGGTGCATTGAACGCTTCGCTTATGAAATGTAGGTTTTTCATAAGGCTGTAATTCTGCTCCATTGTTTTGCTAAATCCGAATCCGGGATCCACAATCACATCGCTAACGCCCATTTGTCGCAGTGTCGCTATCTTGCCGCTTAGTTCGCTGATGACTCCTGCGGTTATATCGTTTTGAAAAGCGCTGTAGTCACAGAGTTGCTGCATAGTGGCCGGTGTGCCGCGCATATGCATCAGAATATATGGCGATTTTAATGCAGCTACGGTGGCAAACATTTCACTGTCAAGGTTTCCGCCTGAGATGTCATTGATTATGTCCGCTCCCATGTTGCTTATGGCTTCGTGTGCAACTTTGGCCCGGAATGTGTCTACCGATACCGGAATGTCGTTTCCGGCTACTTGACGCAGGGCTTCAAGGCCGATATGTAATCGTCGGCATTCTTCAGATTCGGATACGTCGTCGGCTCCCGGCCGAGAAGAATAGGCTCCGATGTCGAACATGTCAACACCTTGCATGAGCATCTGCTCCACACGAGTCTTGATGTCGTCGCTCGCCATGGTGCGTGAACCAGAGAAGAAGGAGTCGGGCGTGATATTGACAATGCCCATTATCTGCGGTCGGCCGAAATGGTGCAACTTGCCACGTATGTTGATGGAAAAAGGTTGGAAATGTGTCACAATGCTAAGTTTTTGCGAAGTTACGCACATTTGCCGCAAAATACAAATTAGTCTATAAGAAGTTGCCGAGCAGAACCAATAGAATCAGTACCGGTGCTAAATACCGGATTATGAATAGTACAATAGGACACATCCAGCTTTTTTCGGAACCGTGGTTTGTCAGTTGTTTTCTCAGTAGGTCTTTTGGGGCAAACCAACCCATATACACGCATAATCCAATTGAGCCTACAGGGAGCATTATGTTGGTGGCAATGGTGTCAAGCAGATCAAAAATAGTGAGTCCGAATATTGTAAATTCGCTCCATGGGCCTTGTGACAATGAGCATATGGTGCTGAGTGCTACGATTGGCAGCAATACTGCGGTACAAGCATGGGTTCGCTTTAGGTTGAACCGGTGTTGCATGAACGATACCGACACTTCGGCTATGGCGATGGTGGATGTGATTGCGGCTACACTTAGCAGAAGAAAAAAGAGTGCGGACCATAGTTGTGTGGCCGGCATCATGGCAAATACTTCTGGCAGCGTGACGAATACCAGCGTGGCTCCTCTCATGGCTTCGTTTTCAAGACCGAATGATGTTACTGCCGGGAATATTATAAGTCCCATCATGATTGCAACTGTCATGTCAAGAAGAGATACGGTCATGGCTGTTCGTGTGAGGCGGGTGCTTTTTGGAAAATAGGCACCGTATGTTATAAGTATGCCCATGCCGAGACTCAGGGAAAAGAATGCTTGTCCCATGGCGTTTAGAATCACAGCGGAATCAAGTTTGGAAAAATCCGGTTTCAGGAAAAATTCCATGCCTTTAGCCGCTTCCGGTAAAGAAAATGCCACTACGGTGAAAATAAGAAGTATAATGAAAAGTACCGGCATCAGGATATTTGACATGCGCTCAATTCCTTTTTGGACTCCTATCACTAATATAACAAAGTTGAGCGCGATAACTCCGTATGTGCCGAGCAACGGTTTCCATGTTGATTGGGTGAGTGCGACCATTTTGTCTGTGAATGCACTGCGTTCAGATACTGAATTGCTGATGTCATAAAGCGCTCCGGTCACTGAATCCCAAAGATATTCTATGGTCCATCCGGCCACTACCATATAGAAACTCAAAATCAAGTAGCTTGCCATTATTGCCAAACCGCCTATGACCCACCATCCCTTTTTTGCATGCAGTTGTTTGAACGCTCCCAAAGCGTCGCTTCCTCCAGCTCGTCCAAGAGCAAATTCGCTTACCATCACAGGTATGCCGAGTATTAATACGCAGGCAACATAAACGATCAGAAAGGCTGCTCCTCCATTGGCTTGGGCTTCTGCGGGAAATCGCCATACATTTCCCAGTCCAATGGCGGAGCCTACTGTGGCGGCAATCAATCCTATCTTGGATGCAAATTCTGCTTTCTTTGACATATTATTTATGTGTATTATGGTAATTTGTTGCAAAATTAGCCAAAAATATCACAATATGAAAGCAGACGACTATTTTAATGTATTGTTGTCACAACAGCTTCAGCACAGCGCTCTCCGTCAATAGCGGCTGACACGATGCCGCCGGCGTATCCTGCACCTTCGCCGCATGGGTATAATCCTGTAACATTTATGTGATGGAGCAGTTCGTTGTGACGAGGAATGCGCACCGGTGATGATGTACGTGTTTCGTTGCCTATCAGCACGGCATCGTTGGTGAGGAATCCCCGGTTCTTTTTTCCGAATTCTTCAAATCCTTTTTGAAGGCGTGTGGCTATGCCTTTGGGCAACAACTGGTCAATGCGGGCCGGATGTATGCCTGGGGCATAGGATGTGGCCGGAAGAGATGTGCTTGGGCGTGATGATACAAAATCCTGCATTCGTTGTGCGGGTGCATTCTGTGTGCCTTTTGCATCGTCAAAGAACCGTTTTTCAATAGATTGTTGAAAACGAATCATTTTCAGTTCATCTGTTCCGAATTCGGAGCCTACATCTTCGGGTAGAACTTCCACTACCATTCCTGAGTTGGCCCATTTTGTGCCACGGTTGGATGGTGACATGCCGTTTACAACCATCTCTCCCGGTGAGCTTGCCGCCGGAATTATGAAGCCTCCGGGGCACATGCAGAATGAGTATACACCGCGGTTGGCAATACGTGTTAGCATGGTGTATTCTGCCGGTGGCAGATATTTTCCGCGACCTTGCGGTGAGTGATATCTTATTTGATCTATAAGGGTTTGTGGGTGTTCCAGCCTTACTCCTACAGCTATGCCTTTGGGTTCAATGGTGACCTTGGATTTTTGTAGCATACTGTAAACGTCGCGAGCCGAATGACCTGTGGCCAATATTACCGGGCCGAGGAATTTTGTACCGCTGTCGGTCACTACGCCCAGAGCTTGTGTGCCGTCCGGAGATAAAATAATTTCGGTGACTTTTGTTTGAAATTTGACTTCGCCTCCGCAATTCAGGATGGTTTGACGTATGGCTTTGATAACTTCCGGAAGCTTGTCGGTGCCGATATGAGGGTGTGCATCAATCAGCACGTCTTCTTGCGCTCCATGTTGATGGAGGATATGAAGGATTTTGTCAACAGGGCCACGCTTTTTGCTGCGTGTGAACAGTTTGCCATCTGAATATGCTCCGGCTCCACCTTCGCCGAAACAATAATTGGAATCCGGATCCACAATGCCTGTGCGAGCTATCATGGCCATATCTTTGCGTCGCGAGTCAACGTCTTTTCCACGTTCCAAAAGAATGGGCTTTATGCCTGATTCAATGAGTCGCAGAGAAGCGAAAAGACCGGCCGGACCTGCTCCAACCACTATGCATACTGGAGCATCGGAAGGTAGCGGTTGGTAGTCAATATGGTTGGCAATGGAGAGAGGGTCGTTTGTGTCAAGTGCCACTTTCACAGTGACATTCAACATTACTTTGCGTTGGCGAGCGTCAATAGATCGGCGCACTACGCGCAGGTTTTGTATGCGGTTGGCATCAATATGCAGTTCATTGCTTACGTGCATTATAAGGAGCAGATGAGAGGCTGCTGTTTTAGGGTCAACCCTCAAATTGACGGACTGTATCATTGAACAACGGTGGATTTGTTTTTTTGTTTGTTTGAGAAATAAACGAATGTGCCTATGGCGAAGAAGAAAGCAACAAGATCTGACACGGCCATACTTGCCCAAACTCCGTCTATGCCCCAATATTTTGGGAAAATCAGTAGAAACGGCAATAAGAAAAGAAGTTGGCGTGTGAGTGACAGAAAGATGGATATTTTAGGTTTGCCTACAGATTGAAAGAAGTTTTGAATCACAATCTGACATCCTACAACCGGATAGAAAAGGAAATATATTCTTGATCCGCGGTTGGCAATATCTATCAGTGTTGGGTCGGTGGTGAACAATCGGCTGATCATGTCGGGGGTAAGTTCGGTTAGGAGCCAGCCAACCGTGGTTATCCCGATGCCAAACCATATGCCTATGTTGAGCGTGCGGCGCACACGTTGCCATTGTTCTGCTCCGTAATTGAATCCTAAGATCGGTTGCATGCCTTGCGTGACACCAAATACTATCATTACAAAAAACATAGTGGTGCGGTTTAGGATACCGTAGGCACCTACAGCAAAATCGCCGGCTTCACCTCCATGGTCCAAAAGGGCTTTATTGATGAATATCACAACAATGCAGGCGCATACATTCATGAGAAACGGAGAAAGACCTATAGCGTATATACGTTTGATTATGTTGACAGTGAGCCATTTGTTGTGCCACTCAAAATGCACGAAACTGTTTTTTGAGAAAAAATGCCAAAGAACCCACAGAAAAGCTACGAATTGACCACAGATGGTGGCTGTTGCCGCTCCTTTTATTCCCCAGTCAAGTGTGAATATAAATAAGGGCGCAAGCACGATGTTCACTCCAACTGAAAGCAATGCGGATATCATGGCTTTCTTGGGGTATCCTGTAGCTCGCATAAGGTTGTTGAGCCCTATGAACACATAAGATATGGGTGTGCCCAAAAGTATTATATGCATGAATTCGCGCGCATATGGGAGTGTTTGGCTCGTTGCGCCAAAGAACAAGAGGATCTCGTCCAGGAACAGTAGTGTCAGTCCTCCGAACACAATGGAGTGAATCAGGCATAGCGACATGACATTGTTTACTGTGTCGGTGGCTTTTGAAATATTCTTTTGTCCGAGATAAATTGATGATATGGTGGATCCGCCAACAGCTATTAGAGTACAGAATGCAATCACGAGGTTCATTAGCGGAAATGTAATGGCAAGACCGGAGATGGCCATTGCTCCTACTCCGTGGCCTATGAACATGCTGTCAACAATGTTGTATAGAGAGGTGGCGACGCTTGCTATGATGGCCGGAATGGAGTATTGTGCCAATAACTTGCCTATGGGCGCGGAGCCGAGTGTCATTGGTGATGTGGATTGCTGCGACATAGTAACGCGAGATTTATTTTGCAAAATTAGCCATTATTATAACAGCAGATATTGTGTGAAGTGTTATTTTTGCAAAAAAATACTTATAATGGCTAAGATTGGAGTTCTTTTTGACCTTGACGGTGTGCTGATAGACAGTGAGACCATATATACGAAATTCTGGAGCGGTATTGACGATATTTATCCTACCGGCGTTGATAATTTTGCTCTGGCAATCAAGGGTACTACTCTTCCGTCCATTCTACAATACTATCCTGACGATAATGTGAAAAATGATGTTGTGCGCAGGTTGAAGGAGTTTCAAGATAATATGGTGTTTCCGTTGTATCCAGGAGCCAAGGAGTTGTTGCAAGGGCTTAAGGATGCAGGTGTGCCAACGGCTATTGTCACAAGTAGCGATGCTTCAAAAATGCAGCTTTTGTTTAGACAGCATCCTTGGTTGGAACAGATGTTTACCGCTGTTATAGATGCCTCAAAAGTTACAAAGTCAAAACCTGATCCTCAAGGGTATTTACTCGGTGCAGAAACCATAGGTGTGCCAGCCGACAGGTGTTATGTGTTTGAGGATTCGCTTCAGGGGTTGGCTGCCGGCAGGGCTGCCGGTGCCAAGGTCATAGGTGTGTCCACAACTTACAGTGCAGAGCGGATAGCTCAGCTTGCCGACCGTGTGATAGGTGGTGTTGCAGAAATCACGGTGGAGGATTTGATTCAATCGTGGTGATAAGGTTCGCCACGCATTATTGTCATAGCGCGATAGAGCTGCTCTGTGAAAAACAAGCGAACCATTTCGTGCGGAAATGTCATGTCTGATAGCGATAGTTTGCCGTCGGCTCGTTCATAAACCTGACTGCTGAATCCATATGGGCCGCCGACGGCATAGACCACACGTTTGCACCCGCTTATCATGTGCCGTTCTATAGATTCTGAAAACTGACGCGATGTCATGCGTTTGCCTCGTTCGTCAAGCAGAATCAGTCTGTCGCCCGGTTGGAGCATCTGGAGTAAGGCCATACCTTCGCGTTCTTTCTGGGCGGCTTCGGTTATTGTCTTTGTGGTTTTTATGTCGGGTATTATGCATGTTTGCACAGGTATGTAATGTTGCACCCGGTCAAGATAAATATCAATTCCGGTACGGATATATTGGGTGGTGGTCTTGCCTATGGCGGCGAGCACTATTTTCATGCTTGAAATATGAATAATAATGAGTACTTTTGTGCAAAAGTACTCATTAGCATTGTAACTATGAAATCAAAGGACGAACTTATTGACGATTTGCTCACTTTGGCTTTTGCCGAAGATGTGGGCGATGGTGATCATACCACTCTCAGTACTATTCCCGAGTCGGAGATGGGCAAACAGCAGCTTATAATCAAGGAAACCGGAATATTGGCCGGTGTGGAAGTGGCTCGCAAGGTGTTTGAGAAATTTGATCCGGAGTTGAAAATGACGGTGTTTATCAATGATGGTGCTCATGTGAAGCCCGGTGATGTGGCTTTTGTGGTGGAGGGTAAGGTTCGCTCGCTGCTGCAAACGGAGCGCATAATGTTGAATATAATGCAGCGTATGAGCGGCATTGCCACAACTACAGCCAAATATCAGGCTTGTCTTGAGGGGCTGAAAACCAAAGTTCTTGACACACGTAAAACCACTCCCGGTTTGCGTATGCTTGAGAAAGAGGCTGTGAGAATCGGTGGTGGCTGCAACCATCGTATAGGTCTGTTTGACATGATTTTGATTAAAGACAATCATGTGGATTTTGCCGGAGGTATACCTCAGGCTGTTGCTGCGGCAAAGAAGTATTGCGCTGATACCAACCGTGATTTGAAGATAGAACTGGAGGTGCGTAATACAGAGGAAATCAATCAGGCGCTTGAAGCGGGAGTGGATCGTATTATGCTTGACAATTTTACTCCCGAACGCACTCGCGAGGC
>CAMWXV010000062.1 GCA_947178305.1 uncultured Porphyromonadaceae bacterium
GGTTGTGTCTTTGGGAGACATTTCCATTTACACCAATGATGGCGACACTCCCCTGGCCGATGTTCTTGAAGCAATTCGCTTGAAAAACGATTCAAAATCCGTGGATGTTAAAGCATTAGGCAACGAAGCCAATATCCGTAGCTATTTTGCTGAGATTCTTCCGGATTTTGACCAAGAGCGCGTATACACCAACGACATAAAAAAAGTTTTTTCTTGGTACAACCAACTCATAGCTTCCGGTGTAACAGAATTCAAAAACGAAGACGCCACTTTGGACAACGAAGCAGAGGGCAACAAAGAAGAGCAATAACACATGCATCATAACATGTCGCTCAAAAACATTATAACCGAACATGACACAATGGCTGATTTAATCAGGCAGGATTACAACATCCTGCCTGTAATCAGCCGTTTTGGTATACCATTAGGGGTTGGCAACAAAGATATAGCCCATATTTGCAATCAAGCAGGAGTAAACACCAAATTATTTCTAATGGTAGTGAACCTGATACTGTCATCCCATGCCGACGTTAGCGACATAATTGATGATGATGTGCTTAAAATTGTGGATTTCCTTCACAATAGTCACACTTATTTCCTTGACTACAAATTTCCGCACATACGACAGAATCTACAAAACGCACTTGACCCTACCCACGTAGATATCAATCCTGCCATCATGCAATTTTTTGATGATTATGTGGAACAAGTGAAGTTGCATTTTGCCTACGAAGAAAATACTGTGTTTCCTTATGTAAGATCTCTTGTCAAAGGAGAAAATTCCAATTATAACATCGGTATATTCCGCAAACACCATGACGAAGTGGCCGACAGACTCACAGAACTAAAAAACATAATTCTGCTGTACTACACAACAACCACTCCAGACAAAATGTATGACGCATTGGTGGATATTTTCAATTGCGAAGCCGATTTGGAATCTCATGCACAGATTGAAAACAACATCCTTGTACCAGCCATAGCCAATATAGAGAATCGTGGGTAATGAAAACTCTGCATATAGGCATATTGTCACAATCTTATATCTACACACAAGGGGTCATATCGCTTCTACAGCAAGTAAAAGACACAAACATAATATGCCACTTACTTGAATCAGAAAACATTGAAAAACAAATCACAGCAAAATCTCTCAGTGTAATCTTAGCTGACCCGTTGCACCCAGGGGCTCAACAAATAGCAATAAGCAAAACGCAGAAAACATCTGCCATAAGGACACCATTAATAGCCCTGAGTACAGGACTGATGCCTCAAGACTATACGTCAATGTACGACATGGTTCTATCTGTTTACGATTCTCCAGAAACTATAGTAAAAACCATACTGAAACACTCATCCTCAACCTGCACAAACGATACAACAGAGACAAAAACAGACCTTACACCTCGTGAAAAAGATATTGTAATCGGTATAGTAAAAGGATTGTCAAACAAGGAGATAGCCACCGAAATCAATGTTTCGGTCAATACCGTCATGACGCATAGACGCAATATAGCTTCAAAACTACAAATACACTCCCCTGCCGGCCTTACAATCTATGCCATAGTAAGCAAACTTGTAAGTATTGACGAAATAAGTCACACCATCAATTAATCACTTTACTCTAAAGAGATGCAAAGAACTGATTACGCAAAGCGTCATCGTTCTCAAACACCCCTACAGCCGAAACCACTGTAGTTGTGCTGTCTTGCTTTTCAACGCCTCGCATTTTCATACACATATGCCCAGCCGAACTGATAGCCATCACGCCTTTGGCTCCAGCCGCATCCATAACAGCCTTGCAAACCTCAACCGTGAAACGCTCCTGAAGCTGAAGCCTGCGGGCATACACATCCACCAAGCGAGCAACCTTACTAAGACCAAGCACCTTACCATCGGGAATATAGGCAATGGATATATGTCCAAAGAACGGCAACATGTGATGTTCGCACATAGAATAAAATTCTATATCTTTCACCATCACCATATCGTGTGAAGGAGAATCAAACACAGCATCATTTATAACCTTGTCAGTATCCTGCCGATAGCCACGAGTTACATACCACAAAGCTTTGGCTGCACGCATAGGCGTTTTCACAAGCCCCTGACGTGCGCTATCCTCTCCAAGCAATTCTATAATATCTTGTATGCGTGAAGCTATCTGCTCCACGCGCTGCTGTTCATTCTCCAGAATCATAAACAATTACAGGTTAATTCGATCTTGCACCACGCGAATCTCCTTGCCATACGAAGGAAACGCTCGCTTTATATCCTCTGCCGCCGCTTCAGCCTCCTGTTGAGTCTTGAAGTCACCAACTCTCAATCGCCAGTACGGAGCCTTGAACATAACATAGGAACGGAACTGAGGAAACCTTGACATCACTCTGCGCTCCTTTGCCCTGGCTTCATTTTTCGCCGTACGAGAATTATTGTCGGAAAACAATTGCACACGGTAGCCAATGTTACCACGCGCACCACCTTTTCCACCGTCTTTGTCTATCGGTGAATCATCATACAGCAATCGCTCGGCAAGCCCGACAGGCTGTATTATCTGATTAACACTGTCAGCCATAATATGGTCTACGATTGACGGCCGAGCTGAAATGTTTTCAGAACAATGACCAATGCCAATACTCAGGACTGACAACATGACGAAAACAATACGAGAATTGTTCATATCAAGATACAATTTAGGCCACAAAAATACGAAATAATATTTTTGTGGCCTAAAGTTATGTATTAAAATGCTTTTAATTGCTTAGAAAGCAGTCACGATGCCCATGAATGATTCTGCGTCAAGAGAAGCACCACCGATAAGACCACCGTCAACATCAGGTTTTGCAAACAAAGCCTTGGCATTGGATGGCTTACAGCTACCACCGTAAAGAATAGAGGTGTTGTCAGCAACTTCTTTGCCATACTTTTCAGCAATCACACCACGGATGTGAGCATGCATTTCCTGAGCCTGATCATCAGTAGCGGTTTTGCCTGTACCGATAGCCCAAACAGGCTCGTAAGCCAAAATAAGCTTACCAAAATCTTCAGCAGAAAGCTCAAACAAAGCCTCTTCAATCTGGCTCTTTACAACTTCAAGATAAGAACCGTCCTCGCGCTGTTCAAGCACCTCACCTATGCAGAAGATAGGTGTAAGATTGTTCTCAAGAGCAAGATTCACCTTTTCTTTAAGGATCTCGGATGTTTCACCATAGTACTGACGACGTTCGCTATGACCAAGAATCACATATTTAGCTCCAGTAGAAGCCACCATGGGGGCAGACACCTCACCAGTGTAAGCACCGCTCTTGTGATCTGCGCAGTTTTCAGCACCGAGGCCGAGTTTGTCAGCATTAATCACACCGTTAACCGATGCAAGATGAGTGAAAGGAACACAGATAACAACATCGCACTTGGCATCAACATTCTCCAAGGCTTTGTTTACATCTTCGGCAAGCTTAACACCCTCAGCCAGAGTAGTGTTCATTTTCCAGTTGCCGGCAACAATATTTTTTCTCATTGCTTATAATTATTAATTAATTGGATTTCCAACTGCAAAGTTAAGAAACAGTTTTGAATATAGCATTATCATTTCAGCTTTTTGCCAATCCTTTGGCGCAAAAGAAACAACCTTCGGCTTTGTGACATCAGCCAAAGCAGCATCAGCATCAATATCAGACCTATGGTCAACCACATAAATATCACTTTTCCATTCATATCAAGCAACATTAGAGCATTAGGCTTCTCACCTGCATTTGCAAACAAATCCACATCAATGGAGGCCAGGGATCTTTTCCACTGAATCACACCATCTCTTAAATAAATTGCCGACATATGGCCACGCGACAACTCTTTGAGCATTGTGCTTTCAGCCGAATATACCGGATATGTGGCCATAGACAAATCCACCCAATGAGCCAACGATTCCTGCGGCATAGCCACAAGTTCTACGATTTCACCACCTCGAGCCGAAATATAACGCCATAGTTCGTTTATCAGATACGTATAACTGACATCGGCTCTATCTCCTTGAGGCACTACTATTATGAGCTGCTCGCCATCTTCGGTTATTATGTCAGATGCCACATTCTCATCATTATCCATCACCACAAAATCTGTGGTTTCATCTTCTCGGCCGCTCAAAAGCTTTCTATCAACAAAACGCCATGTGGAATCCGGCAACTCTGTTATGCCAAACTCCTTGACTACGCCATTTCTCTCATAAACAAAAGCATATTCGTTGGCATTCTCATCCCCATCTTTCACCAACAACGAACCGACAGGGAATGACCTGAAATCCAATAATGGCTGTACATTATAACCAATCATTGACACTGCGATAAAATACATTATTGCTGCAGCTGTAGTGGCCCATTGCGTGAAAAAACGATACAGACCATCAACCTTACGAGTCACAGTAATCAAATAAACCAGTCCTATGGTTATCACCACATTTTTCCAAAATGTAGCAGAATTGCTTATTTTCAAAAAGTCGCCAAAGCAACCACAATCGGCCACAGGATCCACCAGATATGTGTACAACGACAATGGAAGCATACCGGCCATAACTACAAGCAACGCCCATGCAGAAAAACGACGGTAACACCCAATCATAAGCATCAAACCAAGAGTGAATTCACTACATGATATACCCAAAGCCGCCATCACCACAAGAGAACGCGGCTGTTCAATGCCCCAAACAGAAAAGTACTCCTCTATTTTATATATAAATCCCCACAGGTCTATACCCTTGGTTATACCGGACAATACAAACACTCCACCAAGAGACAGACGCAATATCCACACTATTACTGGCAGAACCTTTGCATAAACACTTTGCGGCGATGAAGATGTTTCAGTCATTATTTTCGCATTGAAGCTTTATAGTGCCGAAAACAGCATAATTCACTATGTCCATATAGTTGGAATCAATACCCTCTGACACAGATGTTGCACCATTGTGGTTCTCTATCTCCTTTATCCTGCTTATCTTGGTGAGGATAAAATCGGTGTAAGAACAGACGCGCATCATGCGCCAAGCCTCATCGTAATCATGATTTTTGTCCAACATAAGGGAACGTGCCTTGGCTGCATATTTATCATAAAGACTCAGTGCCTGCTCCACTGTAATATCAACATCATCCGCAAATCCTTTTTCAAGTTGAATCAGCCCTATGATACCATAATTGACAATGGCCATGAATTCAGGCAAAACACCCTCTTCCACACGATGCGAGCATTTTGTTCCAAGCGAACGTATGCGCTTGGCCTTGATGTAAAGTTGATCTGTTATGGAACACGGACGCATAATACGCCACGAAGCTCCATAATCTTGGAGTTTAGCTGCAAATATGCTCCTGCAAGATGTCAGAGCACTATCAAATTCGGCTTCAGTATTGTTGTTCATAACATAATATTAATACACAAAGGTAATCAATTCGCCAATATTGCACAATATTCAAAAATTCCCAATAACGAAAACAGGGTGCGTCATAATAATGACACACCCTGCTATAATATATTCAACAAGAACTTATGTTACTGGAGTTTTTCCCAATAAGAAGCTTTGTCCTCGTAACCTTTACCAAGACGGTAGTACAGACGATAAAGTATACCAGGTACTTGGCTAAAGCGATTTTCATCAAGCTGATATGCACGATCAAAAGCTTCGGCAGCCTTCACATAACCTTCCATAGCAGCAGGATCAATCTTAGAAGGATCCTCGCTCTTTTCATCAATACGAGCAGCCTGGTTGTTCAGAATACGACCGAGGTCAAAGAAAATCTTGGCGTTTGAAGCATCCAAAGCAGCAGCTTCGTTAAAAGCCTTAAGCGCATCATCGTATTTTTCCTCAGTTTCATAAACCACGCCGAGTACATCAAGAAGCTGTGCCTTGATTGACGCATCAGATACTGAATCCAAGGCCACAGTCACATACTGATGAGCACCGGCATAGTCCTTTTTCTGAATACGGTCATTGATCAACTCGGATATAAACAAGGTGTTTTTCGCACCATAAATATCATATCCTTTTTGCGCAAATTCAATTACTGCATCATTATTACCAATCTGCATGGCAGCCTGAATACCGCCAACATAAATGTTCTCATTCTCATAAGGAGTCTTGGAAGCCTGAAGGAATTTTTCCATCGCTTTCTGATAATCCTTGGTATTGAGCATGGCTATACCCTGAATAAACATCATGTTACCAGCCATAGCCAAATCAATCTGAGGGAGTTTGCCGGCAAGGACAGGATTGTTAGGAAGTGTAAGATACAGTTCCCATACATCATAGGCTCCCTGACCGTCATTGGTTTCCCAGCACAAATTACCTGCCGTGGAAAGGAAATTGTAGTTATTTACCATTTCCTTGATTATATCCTTGGATTTCTTAGGTTTGATTTTGCCTTTAGCATCTGGAATACTGTCCAAAGGAAGTGCTGCCAAATAATACTTGTAAGCCTCACCGAGAGCCTTACCGGCTGCATTTTTCTGCTCATTTGTAAGTTCCTGCTGAAGCTGTATTTTTTTGTATGCATCCTCAAATACACCGGCAGAAGCCTTACCTGCAATATACCACGCATTGACATTCTTAGCCGTTTCAGGATTTTCAAGTGCTGGCTTGATTACAGTAAGCGCACCGGCATAATCAGGAGTATAACCCTTTACCATATGCTCAGCATCCTTAACGCGGTCGGCCTGAGCAAATGCCATGGAGGCACTCACGAGGCATACACCTACAAAACTAATCTTTTTCATAACAAGATATAGAAATTAAAGTTAATAATTTACTCTTCAACATTAGAATCCGGTGCATCATTCATTTCAGACACATCAGCAGCATCAGCCATTTCTTGATTCAGCACATTGGAATCGTCAGCCATATTCTCCATTTCCGGTTCAGAGGATACACAGCACACAGAAGCTATGGTGTCGTTACGTTTCTCAAGATTGATAACCTTCACCCCTTGCGTGGCACGACCCTGCACACGTATATCAGCCATCTTGATTCGCAATGTGATACCGCTCTTGTTTATGATAACAAGATCGTTTTCATCATTCACACTCTTTATGGCCACGAGACGACCGGTTTTGTCAGTAACATTAAGCGTTTTTACACCCTTGCCACCACGGTTGGTTATACGATAATCATCAAGCACAGAGCGCTTGCCAAATCCGTTTTCCGATACCACCATCACCGTGTTCGGTTCCGACGGGTTCATACATATCATACCAACCACGGCATCATCAGCTCCGTCCAATGTCATACCGCGAACACCGGTGCTCACACGACCCATTTCACGAACAGTGCTTTCATGGAAACGTATTGCACGGCCATTACGATTTGCCATCAGTATCTCGCTGTTACCATCGGTAAGCTCAACAGATATCAACTGGTCATCATCGCGGATAATTATTGCATTTACACCGGCGGCACGAGGACGAGAATAAGCTTCAAGCTTGGTTTTCTTCACAACACCATTCTTGGTTGCAAACACCAGATTATGACTGTTGACAAACTCTTTGTCTTCAAGCCCTTTCACGCAGATAATGGCGTTGATGGCATCATCAGGCTCAATATTGAGCAGATTCTGAACCGCACGACCCTTGTTATTCTTAGCACTTTCGGGTATTTCATATACCTTGAGCCAATAACAACGACCCTTTTGTGTGAAGAAAAGCATATAGCTGTGCATTGATGCCGCATAAATGTGTTCTATGAAGTCTCCATCACGAGTGTCACTTCCTTTGGCACCGACACCGCCACGATTCTGAGCACGGAACTCACTGAGGGCAGTACTCTTTATGTAACCAAGATGAGATATGGTAATAATCATATCATCGTCCGGATAAAAATCCTCGGCGTTGAAATCACCTGCGGTATAATCAATCTCCGTTTTGCGCTTATCTCCATACTTTTCACGAATTTCCACCAACTCAGTCTTGATAAGCTCACGACACACCTCATCATTGTTAAGAATATCCTCAAGACGAGCTATCAGAGCCATCACCTCGTTGTATGTGTCACGCAGTTTATCCTGTTCCAAACCTGTAAGCTGCTTCAATCGCATCTCCACGATAGCAGAGGTCTGGGCATCTGTAAGGCCAAAACGCTCGGTAAGCTTAGCTTTGGCATCTTCAGTGCTGGCAGAATTTCGGATTATATGTATCACCTCGTCAATGTTTTGCGAAGCAATAATCAAACCTTCAAGAATATGAGCGCGCTCCTGAGCCTTACGCAACTCAAATTTAGTGCGACGAATCACCACATCATGGCGATGATCAACAAAGGCAAGCAGCATATCCTTAAGATTAAGCAACTTGGGCCGACCGTTAACGAGCGCCACATTATTAACGCTGAACGATGCCTGCATCTGTGTCATCTTATAAAGCTTGTTGAGCACTACCTTGGCATTGGCATCGCTTTTAAGTTTGATAACGATACGCATACCCTGATAGTTACTTTCATCGTTGATGTCGGCTATACCATCAAGTTTCTTTTCGGTGACAAGCTGGGCAATATATTCAATAAGGAGAGCCTTATTGACATTGTATGGAATTTCGGTGACAATGATATTGTCATGATTGTTTTCCGTTTCTATCTCCGCTTTGGCTCTGATGAGAATACGGCCACGGCCGGTTTCAAATGATTCTTTCACACCATTGTAACCGTATATTATACCACCTGTGGGGAAATCCGGAGCCTTGATGTAATCTTGCATCAGTTCAGCCACAGTAAGCTCACGATTGTCAACCAAAGCTATTGAGGCATTAATACACTCAGTCAAATTGTGTGGAGCAATGTTGGTGGCCATACCTACGGCTATACCGCTCGCACCGTTAACAAGCAAATTCGGAAAACGAGTGGGAAGCACCATGGGTTCACGACGCGAATTGTCGTAGTTGGGCTGAAAATCTACAGTATCACTGTCTATATCGCTTAGCATCTCCTCGCCAAGACGCTGCAAACGCACCTCGGTATAACGCATTGCGGCAGCACCATCGCCATCCACAGAGCCAAAGTTTCCGTGTCCGTCAATAAGAGTGTAGCGCAATGACCAGTCTTGAGCCATACGTACCACAGTACCATAGATAGACGAGTCTCCGTGAGGGTGATATTTACCCATCACCTCACCCACACAGTTTGCACTCTTTTTATGCGGATGATCCGATGTATTGCCCATCTCGTTCATACCAAACAGCACACGACGATGTACGGGCTTAAGTCCATCGCGCACATCCGGGAGAGCACGCGACACTATCACCGACATAGAATAGTCGATGTAGGCCGACTTCATTTCGTTTTCAATATTGATCTTTATAATGCGATCTTCGTCCAACATAAACTTATATATTCACTTTTTTCGTTAGTTTTACTTAAGGGCACACGCCTACGGACACTGCTCGCAAGGAGAGTTAAAAATTATACAAAGATAAGCATT
>CAMWXV010000063.1 GCA_947178305.1 uncultured Porphyromonadaceae bacterium
CCTACACTCTCTTCGCGTTAAAATGGGCGGAAAGCCATGAGGAAGCACGCTCTCATCTGGCATCTCTTGCTCAATATCTGCACGACAGTCTGTTTAAATACGGCATACCGGTAGCCGATGACGCACGATACATAACCCCGATTGTGATAGGCAATGCAAAAAAAACAGTGCAAATTTCGCAACTCTTGCTTGAACACGGAGTGAAAGTGCTACCAATACGCACACCGACAGTGCCTCCGGGTACCGAGCGCCTGCGCATAAGCCTAAGTTCAGCCATGAACCACGAAGATATAGACCTGCTTGTAAATTCACTGGTAAAAGTGTTATGACCATCCAACCCATACATATAAACCACGAACCACGTCTGGCTCTGATATTTGCCGGATGGGGCATGGACGAACGAATGTTTATGTCGCTCAGACGCGGTGGCTACGATATTGCAGTTGCATTCAACTATCACACCAACGAGGATATGCCGCAATGGATTAACGGCTATAAAGAAGTCTGCATTGTGGCATGGTCTTATGGCGTATGCATGGCCGAACGTGTCTTACAACAAAACTTATTAAAAGGTGTGACACTTAAAGTGGCCGTAAACGGCACCCCTACACCGGTGAACGATACCACAGGAATACCGTCTACCATATACCAGGGCACACTGAAAGGTCTTAACGAACGAAACGTGTACAAATTCTATCGTCGCATGTGCGCTAATGCGGAGGAATTTGCCAAATGGAAAGAGCATATGCCCCAACGCTCCTTGGAATCACTGACAGAGGAACTAAGCATATTCAACAAACTTGAATGTGCAAAAACTATGGATTGGGACATTGTATACATTGCCGCACACGATGCCATAATCCCACCGGAAAACCAGCGGCGCGCATGGCAAGATACAAGGGACATACGTGAAACCGATTCCGGACATTTACCCGACTTTCAACAACTGCTCAATGAAGTGTTGATAGACAAGAGCGATGTGGAAAAGAAATTTTCAACACATGCCGATACATACTCAAACAACGCCACCGTACAGCGCCAAATGTGTGAGCACATAAACAAGTTGCTACATCAGGAAGCTCCTGAATCTCCGGCCTCAATGGTGGAAATAGGAGCCGGAACAGGAATGTTGACACATCTATATACCAAGTGGATGCACCCTGGTCAACTACAGTTGTGGGATCTCTGCGAAATGAACAGCTCTTTGCCGGGCAAACATCGTAAATGCGATGCCGAAACCGACATTACAAAGCTAAGCAACGTGAATGTTATTGCATCTTCATCCACAATACAATGGATGAACAACCCCAAACTATTTGTAACACGCTGTGCCAACGTACTGTCCCCAGGAGGATTGGCCATAATCTCTACTTTCGGACCAAACACTTTTGAAGAAATAGGCCAACTGATTCCTATTCCACTGAGATACATACCGGTTGAGGAATGGAAATCTCTTCAATTGCCCAATGATTGTCAATTAAGCGTGACAGAAGATAAAAACATTTTGCAGTTCGCAACCTCACGAGAGTTACTCAGACATATCAGCCTTACCGGAGTAAATGGATGTGGAGGTGACAGTGTCACATCACAACGCGCTTGCCGTGCTATACTGGCCTCCAATACTACATCTCTCACATACCATAGTATATACCTAACCATAAAGAAAGATGCCTAAACAAGATCAAATACTACGCAACCGTCAATGGCTTGCCGACAAATCCACCGAACCCGGTGTAGAATTGATAGATAAAAACATTTATCGTAAAGTACTGCACAGCGGGTCGGCCTCTGCTCCATCCCCCAATCGCAACAGTGTAATAGTGATGCATTATACCGGCAAACTCATAAATGGCAAAACATTTGACTCATCACGAGGAGGAGCACCATTAGCCATACGTTTGCGAGAACTCATCCAAGGTCTCATCATTGCCATGCCACAAATGCATGTTGGCGACCGATGGGAAATATACATTCCCGCCGAAATGGGATACGGCAAACGCTCCCAACCGGGCATACCCGGCGGTTCCACACTTATTTTTGATATAGAACTAAAATCTATAGGATAAAGTACTTGCTATTTTGCACGGTTAGTAGCAAGCCAAGTAAGGCGTTTCCACACCCATTCCAACGGCCCTTGCTTATGAGATGCAAGCCATGCGCGGCTCCACATGAGTTGCATAGCAAAAATACCTAATCCGATAAGAATACAAGCCACAGCACCGGTCTTGTCATACAATCCTAAGCCGCAATGATAATATATGGCCACACCGATGATTGATTGTGTGATATAGTTGGTAAGACTCATACGGCCATAGGCCATCACAGAACGCTGGAACCTATACCCTTCACCGGCATGGAACCAACATAGAACAAACAGAGATACAAGGATGGTCATACTGGCCACATTGAACATACGAGGCACAGCTATGCCATAATATGAGGCTATCGTGATGTTTGTGATATGCTGAGGCACCAGTTCGCGAAGCAGATATAACGGCACGGCGGCAAAAACTGCCCACAACAAAGCCTTGCGCCAAAAACTGCTACTACGCTCCGAGCGTACAAACATCTCTGTGCGCCCAAGCACCATACCCATCATAAACAAAGCCGGAGTAAGCGACAGCCTTCCTGCCTCAACCTGCCATAAATTACTGTAAAGAATACCGTCACGCAAGTTGCTCCAAAGCGTTTCCGGCACATTGCCATGCATTCCTGCCTGTTCCGCAGCTTGAGCAAACGGCACAAACAGACTGTTCGTATCCACATATTCTGGATTAAGCAGCGCATATATAATTTTGCCCCATGCAAACGGCTGACACATCAAGACTATAGACAATACTATCAATGTACGATTGCTCCATGCGCTTGCAGGAATCAATATCAGTCCACACACAGCATAAAGCATCAATATATCACCATTGTAGAACAACGAATGCAACAAGGCAAACCCAACCAAAAGCAGCATACGCCATGCAAATCTCATACGGAAATCACATCCGCGCGCACGAGCATTGCGCATCTGGATATAAAAACTAAATCCGAACAGTAATGAGAAAGTGGCATAAGCATTGCCTGCAAGAGTAAAAAATGTGGTGTCCCACACAATTTTATCAAGCCATTGCAACCACGATGGCCACCCATCAGGAATGCAATAAAGATTATAATGCTCCAAATTATGAAGAAGCACTATGGCAAGCAGAGCAAAGCCACGCAAAGCATCCACGACACTGAGTCGGCTTGTAACATTATTCAATTGTGATTTCATGGTGTGTAGTAATGATTGTTCAATGTTTCTGTAGTTGGCGTATGGCAAGAATCAAAGCTGTTTGAGTGGCACGGTCTATAACACGAGAGCGTGAACCCGGGAAATGATATTCACCGCTAATTGTGCCCCAAGGTGTGGCCACAGCTATGCACACTGTGCCCACAGGCTTACCGGGCACAGCCCCTCCCGGGCCTGCAATACCGCTTGTGGACATAGCTATATCGGCATGTGTGATACCACGCACACCCTCAGCCATCTGCTCGGCCACAGGAATACTTACCGCCCCCAACGAGTTGATAACATCGGCATTCACCCCTAAAACATGAGTCTTCACCGTATTGGCATACGACACCACCCCCCCAAGCATAGCGCTTGAACTTCCGGGCACAAGAGTAATGAGATGAGCAATATTGCCACCGGTGCAACTTTCAGCAGTAGCAACAGTTAACGCACGCTTATCAAGCTCTTTCAAAAGAATCTCGGCCGGTTCGGCATCACCGTTCCATAAAAGATTGTCGCCGACCTCCTCAGTCAGCTTCGCCCATTGCTCATCCAGCATAGGAAGTATAACAGAACGATCGTTACCCATCGCATCAAGACGCAATCTTATTATGCCCGGCTTGGGAAGGTATGCAAGATGAAAACCTTGTGGCAACTGAGCCTCAAAACCCTCCAAACGAGTGGCCAAATCGCTCTCGCTGATATCGGCAACCACCATTGTTCGGTGTTCAACATCCAAATCGGAAGGGAAGAAAGCACGAAGGCGAGGAAACACCTCGGATGTGAACATCTCAGCTGTTTCAAACGGCACACCGGGCATAGACACCAGCACCTGAGAAGCACCATTGGGATGAACATGGTTGAACCACATGATAGGTGCAGTACCAACACGGTTCTGAATCACCTTGCAGCTGCTCGGCACCATAGCCTGCGAACGAGTGAGATCATTAAGTTTCAATCCACGCTTTTTGAAAATATTTTTCACATTATCAAGCACCTCTGAATCCTCAATCAACTCACCTCCAAAATAGCGACACATAACCCCTTTGGTTATATCATCCTTAGTAGGCCCAAGACCACCTGTGGTAAGCACCACAGGTGCAAGAGCAAACGCCCTGTCCATAGCTCTTGATATACAGTCGGCATCATCGGCCACTACCTGCACATTTACCACCTGCCATCCATATGGAGCTATGTGGCGAGCAATAAAACCACTATTGGTATCCGTAACCTGCCCTATGAGCAGTTCGTCACCGATCACAATTATAGCTACATTCATACTGTCACACGCGCATAAGGAACCTCATTATAGGCACAGAACTTCTTGTCAAGATACTTGTAGTAACCAGCAATAGCAACCATGGCAGCATTGTCGGTAGTGAATACACGTTCCGGTATGAACGCCTCCAAGCCGCGTTCGGCACAGAAATCCGACACAGCCTGACGTACACCGGAATTAGCGCTCACACCGCCACCTATGGCCACTGTCTTGACTCCGGTGATCTCCACCGCTTTACGAAGCTTGGCCAAAAGTATCTCAATGATAGTATGCTGCAACGAAGCGGCAAGATCAGCTTTGTTTTGCTCAATAAAGTCCGGATTTACTTTGATATTATCGCGCAGAGTGTACAAAAACGATGTTTTCAATCCTGAAAAACTGTAATCCAGTCCTGGTATACGCGGCTTGGCAAACTTGAATGCATCCTTATTGCCCTCCGCTGCCAAACGGTCAATATGAGGCCCGCCTGGATAAGGAAGACCCATCACCTTGGCGCACTTGTCAAAAGCCTCACCTGCAGCATCATCAATAGTCTGGCCAAGAATCTCCATATCATTATAGTTGCGCACAAGAATGAGCTGGGAGTTTCCACCCGAAATAAGAAGAGTAAGAAACGGATATTCAGGAACCCTGTCATCCTCTTTGCGACGAATAAAATGAGACAACACATGGCCATGAAGATGATTCACATCAACCATGGGTACACGCAATCCCAAGGAAAGACCTTTGGCAAACGAAGTACCCACCAATAGAGAACCCAGCAAACCCGGACCGCGAGTAAACGCAATAGCCGAAAGCTCCTGCTTGCTTATCCCAGCACGTTTGAGAGCCGCATCAACCACAGGCACTATATTTTGCTGATGTGCGCGAGAAGCCAACTCCGGCACAACACCACCATATTCCTCATGAACGCTTTGCGATGCTATAACATTGCTAAGCAACAGCCCATCACGTATCACGGCCGCCGATGTGTCATCACACGACGATTCTATACCAATTATAGTAACACTCATAAATTTTATTTTTGCTATTGCAAAAATACGCAATTATTTAAGATTAACGATTGGAGTACATGGATTCATAATACTTTTCATATTCTCCGGATGTGATATTGTCCATCCACTCCTGATTGTCAAGATACCAAAGAACTGTTTTCTCTATCCCCTCTTCAAATTGCAACGATGGTTCCCAACCAAGTTCCTTCTGAAGTTTACGGCTGTCTATGGCATAACGCAAATCATGCCCAGCACGGTCTGTGACGAAAGTAATAAGCTCATCACTATATCCTTCGGGATTGCCAAGCAATCGGTCAACAGTCTTGATGATAACCTTAATTATATCAATATTTTTCCATTCGTTAAAACCACCGATATTATATGTTTCGGCTACTTTTCCATTGTGATATATGATATCAATAGCTCGTGCATGATCCTCCACAAAAAGCCAGTCCCGCACATTTTCGCCTTTACCATACACCGGCAACGGCTTGCGATGACGTATATTATTAATAAATAGAGGTATTAGCTTTTCCGGAAACTGATAAGGTCCATAATTGTTTGAACAATTGGTCACAATGGTTGGCATTCCATATGTGTCGTGATATGCACGGACAAAATGATCACTGCTCGCCTTGGATGCGCTGTAGGGAGAGTGCGGATCATACTTGGTGGATTCCACAAAGAATGTCTCACCATAAGCCTCATGATGCGATCCGGAAGAAGCCTTGGTGGAGAATGGAGGCGTGATACCTTGACTGTGTGTCAATTCAAGCGCTCCATACACCTCATCTGTGGATATGTGATAAAAACGCTTGCCATCGTACTTCTCCGGAAGCGACTCCCAATACTGTTTGGCCGCCTGCAAGAGGCTCAGTGTGCCCATCACATTGGTCTTGGCAAACGTGAATGGATCTTTGATGGAACGATCAACATGGCTCTCCGCCGCAAGATGAATCACCCCGTCAACATTGTACTGCCTCATCAACTGCAACATTGTCTCAAAATCACATATGTCAGCTTTTACAAAAGTGTAATTCGGTTTTTCTTCTACATCCCTAAGATTAGCCAGATTTCCGGCGTAAGTAAGCTTGTCAACATTTATTATTTGATAGTCGGGATATTTGTTAACAAACAAACGCACCACATGACTACCTATAAAACCAGCTCCGCCGGTAACTATAATATGTTTCTTGAACTCATTCATTTTCTGTGTCTTTTCAATTCGTCTATTACTTGAATAAGATATTGTCCATATTCGTTCTTAAGCATAGGTTGAGCTATCTCTCTCAACTTCTCTTCAGTTATCCATCCTTTACGATAAGCAATACCCTCAAGGCATGCCAATTTGAGACCTTGCCTGTTCTCTATGGTCTCCACAAAATTAGAAGCCTCGTTCAATGAAGCGAATGTACCTGTATCCAACCAGGCAAAACCTCTTCCCAACAATTGGATTTTCAACTTTTGCCTTGTCAGAAACTCTTGATTCACGGATGTTATCTCCAACTCACCGCGAGCCGATGGTTTAATATTCTTTGCTATATCAACTACTTCATTCGGATAAAAGTACAGCCCTACAACAGCATAATTTGATTTTGGATTCTTTGGCTTCTCCTCTATGGAGATACAAGTGCCTTCTTCATCAAATTCCGCCACTCCATATCTCTCCGGATCGTTTACCCAATATCCAAAGATCGTGGCCTTGCCATCCTGCTCGGCCTGACTAACGGCTTGCGCCAACATCTGAGTGAAATAAGCTCCATAGAATATATTGTCACCAAGCACCAACGCCACATCATCATCGTCTATGAACTTTTCTCCGATAATGAATGCTTGAGCCAATCCATCTGGTGAAGGTTGCTCTGCATATTCAAGGTTCACACCAAAATTGCTACCATCTCCCAACAGCTCTTTGAACAGCGGCAAATCCTTTGGCGTGGATATTACAAGAATATCACGTATACCTGCCAACATTAAAACCGACAACGGATAATACACCATCGGCTTGTCATATATTGGCAATAACTGCTTACTCACACCCTTGGTAATCGGATAAAGACGTGTGCCGGAACCTCCTGCAAGAACAATGCCTTTCATTAGTTCTATTGTTTATTTAATATTTGTTTTCAGATGCATTTTCATTAATGAATGCATCCACCTATTAAACGTAGCGTCAATTGTTATATTGTAATAACAATCCAATTAACTTGACTACTATGCAAAGGTCGCATTTTTTTATGAATAAACAAGACTCTACAATAGCCCACGATATGTTTTTTCGGAACAAACACAAGCTATTAAGTGTAATTTATAGAAACAAACATTATTTGTGTATGAGGGCAAAAAAATCGTCAAACTCCACTTCGCTAAAGAATCTGTCGGCCATAGGTGTACTTGTCACTCTTGGCATAGTATTCGGTGACATTGGCACATCTCCTCTATATGTGATGAAAGCAATAGTGGGTGCCAACACGACTTTCAATGCCGATTATATTACCGGAGCTGTGAGCTGCGTGATATGGACATTAACATTGCAAACAACCGTAAAATATGTGATTATAGCATTAAGAGCCGACAACAAAGGTGAAGGCGGCATACTTGCTCTGTTCTCTCTGTTAAGACGCAAGGGAGCAGGATGGTTATGGACAGTCGCTATAATCGGAGCGGCCGCATTGATAGCCGACGGTGTCATAACTCCGGCTGTAACCGTCACATCGGCCATAGAGGGACTCACAACGATAAATCCATCCATAAAGGTTATACCCATTGTAATAACCATACTCACAATCGTGTTTCTTCTGCAGCGTGCAGGTACCGGCAGTATAGGCAAATTTTTCGGACCATATATGCTGGCCTGGTTTCTTATGCTCGCCATTATGGGTGTAACCAGCATCCCCAACCATATATCCATATTAAAGGCGTTCAATCCATGGTATGCCATAAACTTGCTGATTCACTATCCGGGATGGTTTTTGGTTTTGGGGGCAGTGTTCCTATGCACCACCGGAGCGGAAGCCTTGTATTCCGACCTCGGACATTGCGGACGAAAAAACATAAGCGCAAGTTGGATATTTGTAAAAACAAGTCTTATACTCAACTATTTGGGACAAGGAGCATGGATCATATCCAATCCCCAAACCGCACTGAATGTCAATCCTTTTTATGCCATAATGCCATCATGGTTCATACTGCCAGGAGTAATCATGTCAACACTGGCCGCCATAATAGCAAGTCAGGCACTCCTCAGTGGGTCATTCACCATATTCAGCGAAGCTATGGGTCTTGATTTTTGGCCGCGCATGCGCATCATGCACACTTCTGAACATCGTGGACAAATGTACATACCGACCGAGAACTGGGCTTTATACCTCGGATGCATCCTTACGGTACTGATATTCCAGACCTCAAGCCACATGGAGGCAGCATACGGACTGGCCATTACCATAACTATGCTTATGACCACAATACTGTTAACCGCCCACATGCTCATCAAAGGCGTGAAATGGTGGCTGACAGCCCTGTTCGTTATTTTCTACACAGCGCTTGAAGGATGCTTCCTTGTAGCAAACATGTTCAAATTCACACACGGCGGCTGGTATACCATTTTATTAGCCGGACTCGTTGCATTTGTAATGATCGGATGGCGCCAAGGTCAAAAAATGCGCCGAGACTTGATTGAATATCTAAACTTGAAAGACTATTCCGATATTATTTCCGACATGAAAAGCGACCGGGAGATACCAAAATTCGCATCAAATCTCATTTATCTGTCAAATTCCCCACGAATAGGCTATATAGAAAGCAAAATCATATACTCCATAATAAACAAGATGCCAAAACGTGCCGACCATTATTGGATAATGCATGTGGACTATACCGA
>CAMWXV010000064.1 GCA_947178305.1 uncultured Porphyromonadaceae bacterium
GGTTGGAGCCGTCAATATGCTCCAAACGCGCACGGCCATATTCGCGTGAGTCGGCGGGTTCAACGGCTCCGCCGCAAGTATAGGCCATAAACTGCGCACCGTAGCATATGCCCAAAATCGGGTATCGGCCACGAATGGTGTCAAGATCAATGGAGAATGCCTTTTTGTCGTACACCGAGAATGGTGAACCGCTCAATATAACACCAATAACTGATGGGTCGTCAAGCGGCATTTTGTTGTAAGGCAGTATCTCACAATACATGTTGAGTTCGCGCACACGCCTGCCAATGAGCTGGGTGGTTTGCGAACCGAAGTCAAGAATTATTATTTTTTCCTGCATAACGATGTGTGGGGAAACTGATTTTGGTTGCAAATGTACAAAAATTAAATCATATAGCGTTGGTGTGCGGGCGCAAAGATAGTCTCAAATATTCCGCCGTGTGGCTTTGGGTGGATTGAGCTACCTGCTCTGGTGTGCCTTGCGCCACTATAAAGCCTCCGGCATCGCCTCCTTCGGGTCCTATGTCTATAAGGTGGTCGGCGGACTTGATCACATCAAGATTGTGCTCAATTATGACCACAGTGTGACCTCGCTCCACAAGACGGTTGAAGGCATCCATAAGGGTGCGTATGTCGTGAAAATGCAATCCGGTGGTGGGTTCGTCAAATATGAACAATGTGGAGCCGGAGCCTTCCATGGAGAGATAGTAGGCGAGCTTGACTCGCTGGTTTTCACCACCGGACAATGTGGAGGAACTTTGTCCGAGTTTGACGTATCCGAGTCCTACATCTTTCAATGGACGCAAACGGTTGACGATGCGTCGCTCGTTGGCACTATTGTGCATTGAGAAAAATTCTATGGCTTCGTTTACTGTCATATTGAGCACATCGCTGATGTTCTTGCCTTGATAGGTGACATCAAGCACATCGCGCTTGAACCTCTGTCCGTGGCATTCTTCACATTCTATGGTTATGTCGGCCATGAACTGCATTTCAATGGTGATGGTGCCCTCCCCTTTACATGCCTCGCAACGGCCGCCTTCGGTGTTGAATGAGAAGTATCCGGGGCCAAAACCCATTTGCTTGGCGGCCTGCTGATCGGCAAACAGCCGTCGGATTTCATCGTAGGCTTTTACGTATGTGGCCGGGTTGCTTCGCGATGAACGTCCAATGGGGTTCTGGTCAACAAACTCCACTCCGGAGATGCGATGCAAATCTCCCGAAAGTGATGTGTGCAGCCCGGGGGCATCGCAAGGGTTGTCAAAATGCCTCATCAGGGCGCGATACAGTATGTCGCGCACCAATGTGGATTTGCCAGAACCGCTGACTCCGGTTACGACTGTGAGTGCATTGAGTGGGAATCGCACATCAATATTCTTGAGATTGTGCTCGCGGGCGCCTTTGATTTCTATATAATCGCGCCACTTTCGCCTGATTTCGGGTACCGGTATTTGCAATTGGCCGGTGAGATAGCGCGCGGTATAACTGCCGGCATCTGCTTCCAACCTGCTCATGGACCCTTGATAGACTATTTCGCCTCCGTGTCTTCCGGCTTCGGGTCCGACATCTATTATCCAGTCGGCTGCGCGCATTATGTCTTCGTCATGCTCCACTACCACAACGGTGTTGCCGAGCTGCTGAAGTTTGCGAAGCACGGATATAAGACGGTCGGTGTCGCGTGAATGCAGTCCGATACTTGGTTCATCAAGGATATACAGGGATCCAACCAAAGAACTGCCAAGAGATGTGGCAAGGTTGATACGCTGGCTTTCACCTCCTGAAAGTGTGTTACTCAATCTACTGAGAGTGAGATAGCCAAGACCTACATCGCACAAGAATCCGATACGGTTCTTAATTTCAATCAACAGGCGGCGGGCTATGGTTGTATCGGTGGAGTCAAGCTGCAATGAGTCAAACCAAGATGACAGTTTGTCTATGGGCATATCGGCCAACTCTGAAATATTTTTACCTCCCACTTTGACCCACAATGCATCGGGACGAACACGTGAACCGTGGCACTTTGGACATATCGTACGGCCACGATAACGAGCGAGCATAACCCTATACTGAACTTTATGCTGCTGGCTTTCAACCATAGCAAAAAAGCCGTCAATTCCAGGCCAGGCACCTTTACCGTGCCAAAGGATGTCTTTTTCCTCGGGAGTGAGTTCGGCATAAGGGCGATGAATGGGAAAATTCAATGATGAGGCCCTATTGATGAGGTCTTCACGCCAAAGTCCCATTTTCTCGCCACGCCAGCACACAACCGCACCGTCAAACACAGACCGCTGCGGATCGGGCACCACAAGTCGCTCGTCAATACCTTGCACCCGTCCAAGCCCTTCGCACTGAGGACAGGCACCGTAGGGGTTATTGAAATTGAACATCTGCTCCGTTGGTTCCACAAATGTAATGCCGTCAGCCTCAAAACGATTGGAAAACTGATGACACACAACTCCATTGTCACCCCACACCAAGAGTTCGGCAGCTCCGGAACCTTCAAAAAAGGCTGTTTCCACAGAGTCGGCAAGGCGACTAAGCTCGTCGCCTTCGTGAACAACTGCGAGACGGTCAACAAGCAGCATATAGCCATCCGGTGAATCCGGGATGGTTTGCTCTTCGGCAAGTATATCGGTTATCTGCACAAATTCGCCATTGCGAGTGACCAGCCTGGAGAATCCGGCTTTGAGATATACATCAAGCTGGGTGGAGAATTTGCGTTTCTCAGGCAGCACAATTGGTGCGGCAATCGCTATGCGGGTACCTTCGGGATATGTTTTTGCCATGTCTACCACACTGTCGGTGGTGTGTTTTTTCACTTCCTGTCCGCTTTGAGGCGAAAAAGTGCGCCCGACACGACCAAACAACAACCTGAGGTAATCGTAAATCTCTGTGGCTGTGCCTACTGTGGAGCGTGGATTTCGGGTGTTAACTTTTTGTTCAATGGCTATTGCAGGTGGTAACCCCTTGATCATGTCGCATTCGGGTTTTGCCATTTTGCCCAAGAACTGACGAGCATACGCGCTCAAGCTCTCTACATAACGACGCTGCCCTTCGGCATAAAGGGTGTCAAACGCCAATGATGATTTACCGGATCCAGAAAGCCCGGTAATGACAACAAGTTTGTTGCGCGGAATCTCAACATCAATGTTCTTGAGATTATTGACACGCGCACCTTTGATTATAATATCGGAATTGAGAGTGGTTTTCTTTGCCATAGACTTACAAAAGTAGTATTATTCCTCCAAACCGCGATTCTCCACCAAATTTAATTAGTAAAACTTAACAGGCATTGAACAATTTATTTGTGAAATTTGTAAAATGTGTGTATATTTGCGGTGGATTTTTCAAAGGTCGTATAGCGATCAGGTCTATAACAAATTGTGCAAGACCACTGCAAATCTATATTATATTCCAAAATAATTATCTAATTTCCCTTTTGGCGGCAGTTGTAACTGCGAGCACGGTACAGCGATGCGTCCACTCGGCAATACAGCGCAAAGTCCGCGAAGCCTGCGACAAAAAAAGCAGGCCTCACCCCACAATCCCAAATATATGTACAGTATTTCCAAACTTCAAGCTATGCCTGAGCTGCAGCTCAAGGAGATAGTGGATCAAATGGGCATCAAGAAAGTAAATACAACCGACAAGGACGAAATGGTGTATGCCATCCTTGACCAACAGGCTATCAACGCTGCAACCACTGCCACAGAACGTAAGCGCAAGAACGAACCGGACGCTCCGAAACCCAAACGAGGCCGTCCATCAAAGACCGAGGCCGCAAAAAAAGAACCAGCCAAAGCTAACGAAGCGGACTCCAATGCCGCTGAACAGCCAAATACAACAACTGAACAAGATTCGCAAAACGTGACTGCCTCAACTGACAAGCCTAAACGCGGCAGGAAATCTAAAGCACAAACATCCAAGGCTGAGACTTCGGACAAAGAAACAGAGCAATCAAAGGAAACGCCCAAAGAGGCTACCGAACCTGAAGTTGCGAACACTAAAAACGAAGAGCGCCCTCGTCGCACCCGTGGAGGACGCGCAAAAAAAGAACAGGCTCCCATCGCATCAAACGAGGTTGAAACTCCTGTCACAAGCAATGAGCCTGAGAATACACAAATTTCTGAAACCGACATTGCCGACAACAATACAGAACAACCTGCTCAAAATGTTGCATCCGAACAACCTGCGGACAACGACAACCAGCAGAACAACAATAACAACAATAACAACAATAATGAGCAGCGCCGTGGTAATTTCCGTCCCAATCCTGACAGTTCGTTAGGAATGTTCTTTCCTCGCAGCGAAGGGCGCAGATTTGTGCCCCGCTCTCAGCGCGAAAAAGAGGAAGCCGCTGTGCAAGCAGCTCAGGCCGCGGCTGTTGCCCCGATAACATTGGCCGAACCGTGGCAAATGGAGAAGCAACAACAGCAACAGGGCAAGAACCGAAAGAACAAAAATCGCAATAATAACAATAATAACCGAAATCAGAATCAGCAGCGTCAGGATGCGCAATATAATTTTGACGGTTTGATTCAAACCAGCGGTGTGCTGGAGATAATACCTGAAGGGTATGGTTTTTTACGTTCAAGCGATTACAATTATCTGTCGTCACCGGATGATGTGTATGTGACTCAACAGCAAATAAAGTCATATGGTCTGAAGGCCGGTGATGTTGTGGAGGCTACAATACGCCCGCCCAAAGAGGGTGAGAAATATTTCCCGATGAGCAAGGTGCTGAGTGTGAATGGCCGTTCGCCTGAATATATACGCGACCGTGTGCCATTTGAACACCTCACTCCACTATTCCCAAATGAAAAATTCAACCTCACCGCCGGTAGGTCAAGCAATATTTCCACTCGCGTGGTGGATATGTTCTCGCCCATAGGCAAGGGTCAGCGCGGTCTTATCGTGGCTCCTCCCAAAACCGGTAAAACAATACTGCTCAAGGATATTGCCAATGCCATTGCGGCCAATCATCCGGAAACTTACATCATGATTCTGCTCATAGATGAACGTCCCGAGGAGGTGACCGACATGAGCCGCAGCGTGAATGCAGAGGTGATAGCGTCAACTTTTGACGAGCCGGCTGACAGACACGTGAAAATTGCGGGCATTGTGCTTGATAAGGCAAAACGCCTTGTGGAGTGTGGCCACGATGTGGTGATTCTGCTTGACTCCATCACACGATTGGCTCGCGCATACAACACCTGCGCTCCGGCTTCGGGCAAAATACTGTCGGGTGGTGTGGATGCAAACGCACTACAGAAACCGAAGCGTTTTTTCGGTGCGGCACGAAATATAGAGAACGGAGGTTCACTCACTATCATTGCAACCGCACTCACTGAAACCAGCTCAAAAATGGATGAGGTGATCTTTGAAGAGTTCAAGGGCACCGGCAATATGGAATTGCAGCTTGACCGCAAGCTCAGCAACAAACGTATATTCCCTGCCGTTGACATCATGGCGTCTTCAACCCGCAGAGACGACCTTCTGCTCAACGATGAGACTCTGAACCGCATGTGGATTCTACGCCGCTTCCTGAGCGACCGCAACAGCATCGAGGCTATGGAATTTATCAAGGACCGTATGGAGCGTACATCTTCAAACGAGGAGTTGCTCCGCACAATGGGTGACTGACGCATGACCACCGCACTGCTAATATCCACTTACAACAGCCCCGATTTTTTGAGGCTGTGTCTGGGCAGTGTGCTGAATCAAAGCGTTATGCCTAATGAAATACTGATAGCCGACGACGGCTCTACAAAACAAACAGCACTCGTGGTGGAGGAGTTTTCCTCTATGACGAGTGTTTGCGTTAAGCATATATGGCATGAGGACTGCGGGTTTCGTCTCGCAGCCATTCGCAACAAGGCCATTGCGGAGGCCGAGGCCGATTACATAATTCAAATAGACGGTGACATTATACTGCACCCGAAGTTTGTGGCAGATCATGTGAAGTTTGCCCGCCGAGGTTCATTTGTCACCGGAAGCCGCACCTTGCTCAGCGAGCAAACTACGGCAGAGCTGCTGGCTTTGGCTCCATGGTCTTCTCTGCCGAGGCTTAAAGGCGGGTGCCGACTGCCATTGATCACTCCGATGATGGCTAATCTGCGCAGTGGCGACGGCATGTATGTGCGCGGTTGCCACATGGCTTTCTGGCGTGATGACCTGCTCGCTGTAAACGGTTATAACGAGGATATTACCGGATGGGGACGCGAGGACTCCGAGATTAGTTTCAGGCTCATAAACAGTGGAGTGAGGAAGAGATTTATAAAGTTTTCGGCTTTGGAATATCACCTTCACCACCCGGAGGCTTCACGAGCCATGGACGCGGCCAACATTGCCATAATGGAACGTGCGCAATCGGGCGGCATGACACGTGTGCCAAATGGTATAATCCATGAATCATGAACAACAGTCCTATAATATCCATAATAACGCCTGTATTCAACACTGAGCGATATTTGCCGCAGTGCATAGAGTCTATAATATCACAAACTTTCACTGACTGGGAATTGATATTGGTGGACGATGGCTCTACTGATTCTTCCGGGAAAATTTGTGACGACTATGCCGCTCGCGACAACCGTATTCGCGTGATTCACAAATCAAACAGCGGGGTGGCGGACTCCAGAAACATTGCTATTACTGAGGCTAAAGGCGAGTTTCTGGGATTCGTGGATGCGGACGACTGGATAGAGCCTGAGATGTATCAGGTGCTGTATGATGACATTACGGCTCATAAGGCTGATGTGGCGATAGGAGGGTACTGGTTTGACTGGACCAATATGGAGCGTCCGCGCCAAAAGGACACGGAAATTTTCAGTGTGCTTGACAGGTCAGAATCCATAAGGCTTACTTATGAGGACCGGTTGATTCAAAGTATTTTTTGCGATAAGCTTTGGCGTAGGCAGATGGCCAATGCACCGTTGCCCAAGGGGTATTTCTATGAGGATTTCGCCACTGTGATAAAATGGATGGCAAATGCCGAGTGTGTCACATTGCGCACCAAGCCTTATTATCATTATCGTATGCGCCGTGGCAGCACAGTGAACGGTGTTCATCCCGACCGAAGGTATCATTATTTGCTGGCTGAGATTGAACGAGCCAAGTATCTTGAATCCATAGGGTTCAATCCTCAACACGGATATGCACCAAGAGTGCTGCACACGGCTGTGACGGCGGCCAAGCTAATTGCCCGCGGTGTGGAGAAGCGCGATGAGGCCATACATTACATCGCTGTGATTTGCAAGACTATTGAACCTTATCTGCCGGCAGACAAAGAGTCTCTTGACCATAAGACATACAAGAGATTACAACGAATGCTGAATAATCCGAGGCGTTTTGTGAATGCTGTGCGGTTCAGCAGATTATTTATGTGGGCCGGCAAACGTAAAGAAAAAAATCTGTATCCATGAGTACGAAACTTATTGTTGACAGCGGTAGCACCAAGACGCGGTGGGCGCTTTTGACTCCAGACGGAGAGACTGAAATTATCACTACTCCGGGAATCAATCCTGCTATCATGAGCGTGGATGAAATCAATGAGATTGTTGCCAAGGAGGTGGCTCCTGTTATTGACCGACACGACATTGAGTGTGTGCATTATTATGGGGCGGGATGCGTTTCCGATAAGATTTGCAATCAAATGGCTCAAATGCTGGTTGAAATTACCGGGTGTAGGGATGTGACGGTGAGCAGTGATTTGCTCGGAGCCGCCCGCGCGTTATGCGGTCACTCAAGAGGTATAGCGTGTATTCTCGGCACCGGGAGCAACAGTTGCATGTTTGACGGCGAGAGAATCATTGAGCATGTATCGCCTTTGGGATTCATTCTCGGTGATGAGGGGTCGGGTGCAGTGATAGGTCGCAAATTTATAGGAACTGTTTTGAAACGCCAGTTGCCAGATGAAATTATAAGTGATTTTGATTCGCAATTTCACTTGAATACGGCTGAGATAATAGAGCGTGTTTACAAGAGGCCGGCTCCAAACGCTTTTTTGGCCTCGTTTATGCCTTTTGTGGCCAAACATATAGCACATCCGGCTATGGAGTCAATGATAACCGATGAGTTCACGCTGTTTTTCAAACGCAATGTGATGAACTACAGCAATGCTACAACCACTCCCCTGCACTTTACCGGATCTGTGGCTCATCATTTCAGCCAGCAATTATATCAAGCGGCATCTTCGCTTGGTCTCAATATCGTTTCCATTATAGCCAATCCGCTACCGGGCTTGATTACGTATCACAAAGATTAGTGTAATGAAGATTGTATCTCTGCGCCAATCGCCTGAATATCTTGATTGTGCAATAGCCTACTTTCAAGAGAAATGGGCTACGGAAGAATCTTTGCCGGTATATGATGATTGTTTGCGAAATTGCATCAATGCTGCTAATCCATTGCCCCAATGGTATCTGATGATTGACAATGATGGCATTATAGGCTGTGCCGGACTTGCCACAAATGATTTTAACTCCCGAATGGATTTATACCCTTGGCTTGTGGCTCTGTTCATTGAGGAAAAACATAGAGGACACAACTTAGGACAGAAATTAATAGAGCATATAGCTGCCGAAACCAAATCATTAGGATTCAACACACTGAATTTATGCACTGACCATATAGGTTATTACGAAAAGTTTGGTTTCCAATATTTGGGCTACTGTTACCATCCCTGGGGCGAAAAAACAAGGGTTTATCAAATTAGATTATAGAATTAAGCAACATTTTACAATTTAATTCACTGATAACATGAAACATAGTAACAAACAAATAAACTGATCAAACAGTTAAACAACCATAATAAGGCAATAAGGCATGTTGATTATAACCTTCTTATTATCATAGTCTGTTTTATTCCTCTTTTGCTGTTTAATTCTTATCTTGTTTTAAAGCTCAAAGTTTAGTTGAAAGAATTTAATAAAAACATGGAAATAATTGAAAATCTTAGAACAATTTATTTCCCGGAAGATTATACAAAAATTGAATCTTCATGTAGAGAAAGTTACTACTATCTAGACAGTCTTACTATAATACTTCAGAGTACAGTAAGCATAAATAATCCTACTTATTTAGAAAATGCAAAAAAAACTCTTTTCACAAAGTAGTATACTTTCAAATCAATTTTTAGAATTAGACAGAGTATATAAATCCCACGATTCTAATATATTTGAGTTGAGAGATTTGTGGAATAGATTGAAATATTATATTGAACTTAAAACAAA
>CAMWXV010000065.1 GCA_947178305.1 uncultured Porphyromonadaceae bacterium
ATGGTAACTGGACATCTCCTTTTGGTTGGGTTCCCGGTGCGATGTCGGATGCGGCACACAAAAACGGTGTGCTCGTGAGCGGTGTGGCTTCAATTCCCAATGCGTCTATTCCTACCAACTGGGCCAACTGTCTTGCCGGTATCGGCGCAATGAACAATGAGGCCGGAATCGAGAAGCTCGGTAAGTTCCTGCGTTATCATGGTGTGGACGGTTTGGGCTACAACTCTGAATATTACAGCGGCGGTGCTTATGGACCTAATTTGCGTGGTGTTCACGGCAAATTGGTGAAATGGATGAAGCAGTACCAGCCCAATTTTGAGAATGTGTGGTACGGTGGTACCAATGACAATGGTAGTGTGAACTTCAACGACCAGTTGAGCTCGGACTTCTATCAGACATTCGGTTATGCTGACGAACCTCGTACAATTCTGTTCCTTAACTATAACTGGAACCAAACAAACAAGTTGAGTCAGGATGCTGCCGGTATCGCCGCTACAGGTCGTGACCCGCGTGATTTGTACATGGGTATGAACATGCAGGGTGGTTTGAAGACTGCAACCGAATGGGGTCAGCATCTGATGATGCCTTATTCAATCGGTTTGTGGGGTGCTCACTCTGTGAACTATATCTGGAACAACCGTAATGCCAACGGTAGTACCGATGCTGCCAAACAGTCTACCTACCAGACTCATCTGGAGTACTGGTTCACCAACGGTAAGCGTAATCCCTTGTATCAGATGGCTCCTGTGAATTCTCTGACCGCAAATGAGAAATTCATGGGTATGTCTCGTTACATGGAGGCTCGCTCAACATTGAAATGGGATTTGGCTACAGAGCCTTTCGTAACCTATTTCAACTTGGGTGGCGGTTCTTACTACAACTGGAAAGGACAGCAGGAACGTGTTGCTCCGTGGTATAACCTCGGTGTTCAGGACTATATGCCTACCTGGCGTTTCTGGTTTGCTACCGAATATCTCGGCACTACACCATCAGAGAATATTGATGCCAATATCACTTGGAACGATGCCTATATGGGTGGCTCTTCACTCCGCTTGACAGCCAACAATAAGGAAGCCAGCTATCTGCACTTGTTCAAGACTGAGTTCGATGCCAAGAACAACACCAAGTTCACAATCCGCTACAAGGTGCTCAAAGGTAAAGGTGATGTGGAATTGGTATGGTCCAAGCTCGGTACTGAAAGCCAGGAGGCCCAGGGCGCTTACGGTATGGTGTTTGACAAGGATGGTAACACATATTCTTCAAACAAGGCTGACGGCAAGTTGGATTACGATGGAGAATGGCAGTACAAGACTCTTACATTGACTTCTCGTAACAAACTTACCGGAACAATCTCAGCTATAGCGCTTAAGATTGAGAACGCTGAGGACCTTGAGGTTCTTATCGGTGAAATCTCACTTACCAATGGTACTTATGCTGCTCCTGCCGCTCCTATTATCACTCGTGCCAAGGTACTTGCCAACAACTATAAGGGCGTAGACGGTAAGATTTTCTACAAGATGAACAACACCAAGGAACCGGGTGAACCCGTTTACAACCTTGATGTGAAGACTTCTTTGTTCCGTTTGTGGAGCAAGACTGATGCTGATGCTGAACCTAAGTTCCTCGGTACCACCAGCTCATGGGCCGGTATGATTTACTCTGCTCCTGCCAATGGTGCCACTAAGATTCAGTTCGGTGTTAGCGCTGTTTCTCTTGATTTCTCTCAGGAGTCTGAGATTTCATGGAGCGAGGAGATGCCTGTTGGCGACTATGTTGCTGTAGAGGATTTGAAGGTTTCCAAGAGTCCGTTGACCACTGATGAGGATTTCTATGTAGAGTTCGTAGACCCTGCTCACGCAGCTGTTGATTGGAAAATCACAGATGAGGGTGGTAACCCTGTGGCTACCGCCAGCAACAGCACTCGTATAGAGGTTGCCAACGGTCTTTCCAACACCGGTTCTTATGACGTATATGCCGGTGAAATCAAGCATGCGTCTTTGATTTCTGTGTCTGATCCGGGTTCGGGTCGTCAGCCTATCATCGAGAGCCTTACAATCGATGGCGAAAATGCTGGCGCTAATGTTGAGATTTCGGCCAATGAGAGCAAGCTTCTCGGTTACACCGGACGTGACGCCGACGGTATCGGTTCTCGCGGTGTGAAACTTGACGAGCTGACATTCGGTGCCAAGGTGAGCGATCTCGGCCTCGGTACTTATCAGAGCTTCTCTGTTGCATTCTGGTTGAAAGTTAATGTATATCCCACTGCTGCTCCCGGCTCACTTCTTTTGATTGAGAACCGTGGCGGTGCATGGCCCAAGAACAACTGGGGTTATTTCTGGAACCGTACTGTAGAGGGTTCTCTCCGTAACCACAAGATTGACGGTGGTTGGGGTAAGAGCCTTGACGGTGGTGCTGACGGTATGCGTCTGTACTGCGACTATGATGCAAACCTCGGTACCGCTAAGTGGAACCACCTCGTATATGTGTTTGAGTACAATGATCAGAAAAGAGTGCGCATGAAGTTCTATCTTAACGGTGCTCTTCAGAATATCAGCAACTGGCTTTGGGTTAACAAAATGACACGTGAGAGCAAGATCGGTTCTTCTGAGTCAGGTTGGGAGGACATCACTCTTACTCCCGGTTATGAGAGCATTGGATCCGGTTACGGTAGCGATGTTACTGAAACAGACTGGTGTATTGACAACTGTCCTCTGTCTCAGAGCGACTGGATCAATGTCGGTGGCCCCGGTCCTAACGGTATGGCGGCTGTTGACGGTGTGATCGATGACTTCCAGATCTGGGGCAAGGCTATGACCCAGGAGGATGTGAACCTGTCAAAGAACGGTCTCGGCAAACTTGAAACTCTGCCCGAGGATGTGATTGCATTCTGGGATCTTGAGGGCGATGCTGCTGATGATTACGGATTTGTGTCTCGCGGTAGCAAGCAGGTGAAAGCTTATCTGTGTGAATATCTCCCGACCGGTCTTGAGGGTCAGCTTGAGCACGTACCTGCAAAAGCTGAATACAGCGCCGGATCGCCTTTCGTGCCCGGTAGTGCTTACGCTGTTGTGACATCTCCGAGCTGGACTGCCCGCAAGGGTGTCTTGACTGAGGCTACCGGTAATGCCAATGAAGGTAGCGTTAAGTTGACCTACGGTGAAAACCGCACAGGTGGTGACTACACTGTTACTTTGACTCTTGCCAATGCTCTCGGTAGCGATACCAAGGATTATCCCGTGTTCTCGGTAATCAGTGCCATAGATGGAGTTGAAGCTGACACAGAAGAGGGCGTAGAAGCCTACACTGTTGGTGAAATGATGTTTGTGGAGTTTGCTGAAGCTGGCAACTATGCAGTGGAAGTTTACAACACCAACGGTATGCTGATGGCTCAGAAGTCGCAGCATATGGAGGCCGGACACAACATGAGCATCAGCCTTGGAGCCAAGGGTGTGTACATTGTACGCGTGATGCGTGACGGTGCTCTTGCCCGCACTATCAAGGTTATTCGCAAGTAAACTTGCTATAACTCGCTATAAAGGCAGGCGCTTCCGAAAGGAGGCGCCTGCTATGTTTTTTTTGTTGAGGTGTATGAAAAAAAACTAAAACGAGGAACGGTTTCACAACTCTCCTCGTTTAGATAATAAACCAATCATTATCACATTTCTTGCAATGGAAAAAGTAATTTTGCTATGTACCATTAAAACACGTGTCGGTGAGTTTGGTTCATGAAAATGCGATTTTTTTTGATTAAAATGGTTTGTGTTTTTGTTGTGTGTTGTTATGGGTTGATTATTAGTGATGTATGGGGATGTGGTGAGTGCTGTGTTTAACTTGCTTTAACTTGTGTGTGCTGTTCTATTGCCCGGTATTGTTATTACCTTTGCGTTATAAATAAAAACAGAATAATATTATGGCAAAGAAGGAAACCAAGAAGGCTGCCAAGGATGGCGGCACTCAGAATACCAAATTGAGTGCATTGCAGGCGGCTCTTGACAAGATAGAGAAGAATTATGGCCGCGGTGCTGTGATGAAACTCGGTGATGATGTGGTAGAGGACGTGGAGGTTATTCCTACCGGTTCAATAGGACTGAATTATGCGCTTGGCGTGGGCGGATATCCGCGTGGCCGCATCATTGAGATTTTCGGTCCTGAGTCGTCGGGTAAAACCACATTGGCCATTCATGCCATAGCGCAGGCTCAGAAGGCGGGAGGTGTGGCTGCGATAATTGATGCAGAGCATGCTTTTGACCGCTTCTATGCCGAGGGGCTTGGTGTGGATGTTAACAATCTGCTGATAGCGCAACCTGATACCGGAGAGCAGGCATTGGAAATCGCGGAGCAGCTTATCCGCTCGTCGGCAATTGATATCCTTGTTGTGGATTCGGTGGCAGCTTTGACGCCCAAATCGGAGATCGAGGGAGAAATGGGCGACAGAAATGTGGGTTTGCAGGCGCGTCTTATGTCGCAGGCGATGCGTAAGCTCACAGGTGCTATAGCGCGTACCAATACTTGCTGTATATTCATAAATCAGCTGCGTGAAAAAATCGGAGGCACCATGTTTGGCCCGGCTGAAACGACTACAGGCGGTAATGCATTGAAGTTTTACAGCTCTGTGCGCATAGATATACGCGGTGGCTCCAAGATCAAGGACAGCAAGGAGAATGTGATGGGTCGCGTGACTCGTGTGAAAGTGGTTAAAAACAAGGTGGCGCCTCCATTCAAGGGTGCTTCGTTCGATATACTTTTCGGCGAGGGAATATCTCATACCGGTGAAATATTGGATCTGGGTGTTGAGTACGGAATAGTGAAGAAAAGCGGATCTTGGTTCAGTTATAATGGAACAAAGATAGCGCAAGGGCGAGAGGCTGCACGTCAGGTGATTGCTGACAATCCTGAGTTGGCCGATGAGCTTGAGGCATTGATAATGGATGCGTTGAAGACCCAAGGAGCCAAACCGGGAGTGAAGAAGAGTGTTTCAAAATCAGATGATACTGAATCCAAGGTGGAAGACGGAGGCGATGATGATCTGGATTCGCTGGATTTTGATGACGATCTGCCGGATGATTTCTCTATTGAAGAAGACAAGTGAAAAATTATTGAATAATGGGTGCCCCTTGCGGGGTGCTCATTATTTTTTTTGGTGCGTATAGTCGGGTTAACAAAATATGTAGTAACTTTATGACCACAAATTGGAGTCAGATTATTAAATCTCCATAAATCTATATCAGATGAAAAAATCATTGTTAATTACGAGTGGTGTGCTGTTTGCCGCAATGTGGGCGAATGCACAGCAGTTGCGTGGCCCGGTGTCGGAAACCGATACCAGAGAGCCGTATGTGCTATGGCCGCAGAGTTATTCACTTGACCAGTATATCAATAACTGGACTCCCGGAGAGGAAATTACCAGGACCTATGGGGAGAACCGTGTGGTGAAAGACGGATGGGAGGACGAGGAGTTCTTCACCAGTCGTGTGAAACTGCGTCCGCTTATTCGCAATATTGCGACACAGATTTACGAAGAGTATATTGAGTCTAATGATAAACGATTGCTTTTCTGGGTGCCTTGCGGTATGAGCCAGGGGTATTTCCAGACAGGTGCGTTGCCCAATGGAGTGTTTGACTCTGAGGTGTTTTCGACATGGAGCTATGTGACCCATTACAGTAACTGGACTTCGCCTTTTGGATGGGTGCCGGGCGGCTTTGCCGATGTGGCACACAAGCATGGTGTTCTGGTCAGCGGTGTGGCATCAATTCCGTGGGCTCACAGTGTGAATTCAAGTTCGTCATGGGGACAGGCTGTGATAGGTGTGGGCAATCTCGGAACCACGGCAAACGGCTTGGACAAGGTGGCGAAGTTTTTGCGTTATCATGGTGTTGACGGTTTGGCATACAATTCGGAGTTTTACAGCTCGTCGTCAATAATGAGCAACCTGATGACGCTTCATGGCGGTCTGGTTAAGAAGATGACCAAAGAGTACGGAGTGGCGGGGTTTGAGAATCCGTGGTATTGTTATACTTCCGATTCCGGCAGTACCGGTTATACCACTCAGCTTGGTTCGGAGTATTATAAAACATTCGGTTACGGAGATGAGCCCCGTACCATTATGTTCCTTAACTATGGGTGGAACTATTCAAGCAATATGAGTACTACGGCGGCTGGTGTTGCTGCTACCAAACGAGCTCCTCAGGATGTGTATCTTGGAATGGATATGGAGAGCGGTCAAAAGGTGCTCAATGAGTGGGAAACCCATCTGTCGGTGCCTTACTCAATAGGTTTGTGGGGTTCGCATCAGAAGAATATGCTGTATCCGATGCGTTCAGGCTACGGAGGAACAGACTTGCTGAAGCAAAAGGGTTATCAGCGTGTGATAGAGCAGTGGTTCAGCAACGGTTATCGCAATCCGGCATACAAAATGCCTATATCTTCAAAAAAAGCGTTGTCTCCCGATGCTTCTTTTCATGGTATGTCGCGTTTCATGTCGGCTCGTTCGGCTTACGGATGGAGCCTTGCGGAAGAGCCTTTCATCACTTATTTCAGCCTTGGTAACGGTATGTGTTACTACAAGGATGGCGATGTGGCTTACGATAAAGAATGGTACAATATAGGTATGCAGGACTATACTCCTACATGGCGATTCTGGTGGGCTGACAAGCTGCTTGGCAAGAACCGTGAGGATGTTCCGGAAAACAGCATGGATGCTGAATACACCTGGGAGGATGCATGGAACGGAGGTTCGTCGCTTAAAATCAGCGGTAGCACCACAGCGGGACAGAGTCAGTATCTGCATTTGTTTAAAACGGCTTTCAATCTTGTTAATGGTGATGTTATCACTATACGATACAAGGTGCTGAAAGGTAACGGAGATATTAATTTTGTATATTCCAAAATGGGTAGTGAAGATACAGAACAGACTCCAACTCGCACAGTTGTGCATACGACAAGTAAGGATTTCTTCTATGATGAATGGAATGAGGTTCAGTTCAAGATAGCATCGCGCGGGGCTACAGCGCTTAGCGGCGGTGATTGGGCTATTATGGGTTTGAAATTTGCCAATGCCCAGAATCTGGAAGTGTTGATAGGAGAGATGTCAATAGTTCGCGGTAAGGCTTCCATTCCTGATGTACCTGTGATTCGCAGAGGCAAGGTGCTTGGCAATGTGGTGACAGGTCTTGATGCCAAGTTGTATTGGGAGATGCCTAATGATGCTGAACCCGGAGAACCAGTGTACAATGTGGATGTCAACACTTCTCATTTTGAGCTTTGGGCTCAGGTGGAGGATGGAGAACCTCAGTTCATGGGCACTACCACATCATGGGCCGGTCTGATGTTCAAAATTCAGAACCCTGCTCATGCAAGCCGAGTGCGTTTGGGTGTGCAGGCTGTGAGCCTTGACCACAAGGGTAAATCGGATATAGCATGGTCGGATTACTATGAGGTGCCTGAGCATGAAATGTCGGAAGACGTGAGCATAGACAAGACTTGTATCAAGCCTGGTGAAGAGTTTCGTATATGGTTTGTGGATGATTTACATCCCAACGCAACACTCTCGCTTTACAATGTGAAAGGAGAGAAAGTGGCAAGTAACAATGGCGCGAGCCGCGAATTGGTGTCCACTTTGGATGAGATTGGAGCATATGACCTTGTGGCAAACGAGGGAAATGCAAAGGAGAAGCGTTACACTTGCTTTGTGCAAATTTCAGATTTCAGTGTGGGGGCTGTTCCAGAAATCAAGAGTCTTACAATTAATGATGCGACTGCGGATGCGACCGGAGTGGAGTTTGAACTGAATAAAGAGTTCAAGGTCGGTTACATAGGACGCGAGGCAGACGGTAGCAGTTCACGCGGTATTACTGCGGCTTACAAATTTTTAGGAGGTCCTGTAAATGATATGACTCTTGTGGATTACCCCAACAAATCGTTCTCGGTGTCGTATTGGTTACGCATCAAGGAGTTGCCAAGTGCGGGTGCGATCAATCTGTTTGGCATAGAGGATCGCAGGGGTAGCTGGCCCAGCAACAACTGGGGTTTCTTCTGGTCGCATCTCACTAATACCGGCTATGTGGAATCATATACCAAGCGAGGAAGTGGCGAATATCGGTACAAATATCCTGAAACGACAGTGGTGACACCCGGAGCATGGACACATATTACACATGTTTTTGATTATGATAATTCCAATGCTCTGTTGATGAAACTGTATATCAATGGTGTATATCAAGCCCCTGTAGCGTCCGGTATTGACGGAACGAGTTCGTCAAATGTGGTCAACGGTATTCCTAACCGTTCCGGAGGCCGCTCCACGATGAGTCCTGGTATGTGGATGCATATTCTTGGAGGCCGTGGTGATAATCCGGGTTATTCGGAAGCGATAATAGATGATGTGACTGTGTGGAGCAGTGCCATAGACGAAAGTGATATTTCTAAAGCTATGGTGGGGCTTGATTCCAACAATTTGCCGAGCAATGTGCTCTGTTTCTGGGATTTTGAAAATGCCCCCGCGAGCAATGGCAGCTATGCGTCAAAAGGAGCGGTTACGGGAGCTCCATTCGGCTCTTTTGAGTTGAGCAGTAGTGGCAGTCAACAGATATTCTTTAGCTCTCCATCGGAAGCCGGATGTCCATATGTGAAAGGTAGTGCTTTTGCGGTTGAAACCAAGCCGACATGGAGCACGCGTCAGGCTGTGATCAGTAATGCCAGTGGTAGCGATACCGAGGGTGAGGCAACAGTGGTTTACAAAGCGTATGGTGACAAGACGTTGTCGCTCAATCTGAAGAACTCATGGGGAGAGGACAACAAGGATTATCCCCTGATTGCTGTTGTTGATGATTCTGCCATAGACGGTGTTGGGGCCGACAGTTCTGACATGAAGGTTTATACCATGGACAAGACCATGTTCCTGGAGTTTGCCGAAGGTGGTGCTTACGAAGTGAGCGTGTACAACATGAGCGGAATGCTTGTAGGCAGCGATGCCC
>CAMWXV010000066.1 GCA_947178305.1 uncultured Porphyromonadaceae bacterium
AGGCGATATAAATACAAATTCTCTTGACGACACGGGTGTGTATGTAACCAACTGCATCATGCAGTCGCAAGGCGAAGACGACGACCACTTCATCAATATAATGTGGGGCAGCGATCCATTGTTTTTCACCGACCGTGGCAGCTACTATTTTGATTACCGAGTACGCGAAAACTCTCCGGCCATTGGAGCATCCAATCCCGAACTTGATACCGTACTGCCATCCACCGACTTCTACGGCACACCACGAGCCACACCGGCCACGCTTGGAGCTTTCGAGATTGAAACACCAACCATTTAGAATAGCCCCACTTACCTCACGTATTCACTTTAAAGCAACATTCTCGCATCCGTTAGCGAATTTTGCTTATCTTTGCATCGCCCATATGGGCTTATAAACCTTAAACATACACCATAATGGATTCCAATCTTTTGAATATCGCCAGCCAATTTGCTTTGGAAGGCACCATATCCAATATTTCGCCACTCGGCTCAGGACTGATCAACGACACTTTTCGTGTAGAAACAGAGGGAGCCACCCCCGACTACGTGCTTCAACGCATCAACCACCACATATTCACTGATGTTGATGGACTTCAGCGCAACATTTTAGCCGTCACCAACCATATACGTGCCAAATTGCAAGCTCAAGGAGTTCAGGACATAGACCGTCATGTACTTCGGTTCCTGCCCACCAAAAACAACCCCGGATTGACCTACCATGTGGATCAAAACGGAAGTTACTGGCGCATAATGGTGCTTGTGAACGATGCCGACACCTTTGACATTGTCAACGAAAAATACTCTCGCGAAGCCGGCGCTGAATTCGGCCGATTCCAAGCCATGCTGGTAGACATACCTGAAACACTGATTGAGAGTATCCCTGACTTCCACAACATGGAATTCCGTCTCAAGCAACTCAAAGAAGCTCTTGAAGCAGATCCCGTAAACCGCTTGGCTAACGAACCTGAAGCCAAGGCCATAGCCCAGGATCTGTTGCGCCGTGCCGATGAAATGACATTAGCCGAACAGCTCCATCGCGAAGGCAAACTGCCCAAACGCATATGCCACTGCGACACCAAGGTAAACAATATGCTGTTTGACAAACATACAGGCAAAGTACTGTGCGTGATAGACCTTGACACAGTCATGCCGTCATTCGTATTCAGCGATTATGGTGATTTCCTACGTACAGCAGCCAACACCGGAGCTGAAGACGATCCCGACCTCAACCGTGTAGGTTTCAACATGGACATATTCCGCGCTTTCACAGAAGGATACCTATCCACAGCCGGTCAATTCCTTACAGAAACAGAGAAAGCCAACCTGCCATATGCAGCCAAACTGTTCCCCTACATGCAAGCCGTGCGCTTCTTCGCCGACTACATAAATGGCGACACTTACTATAAGATTCAATACCCCGAACACAACCTTGTGCGCACACGAGCACAGATACGTCTGCTTGAAAGCATAGAAGCACACCAAGAGGATATGAAACAGTTTATCAATTCACTATTGTAAACATTTTATACCCCTAAAACAGCTTTATTCACGATAATTCACTATATTTGCAAGCTGAAATATCATCATCGTAAATCAATAAAATTAATATAAACACTCATTTTACCTATCAACACATGCAAAGCAATGGAAAATTGGGGAGTATAGTGGCAGGTGTCATCGCCATATTCATGGTGCTCATTTGCCTCTTTTACATCTCCTTTACCGTAGTGGGCAACCATTACGAGAACAAGGCTGAGGCTTATGCACAGCAGGCAGCCGGTGCACAAGGCACCAACTCCGACACCTATCGCATGGCCTACAAGTCATACATTGACTCTGTGTCAAAAGAAAAAGTATGGCTCGGCTACACTTACAATGAAGTACAGAAACTCGGCGTTGGCCTTGGTCTTGACCTGAAAGGCGGTATGAACGTGACCCTACAGGTGTCCGTTCCCGACATCCTTCGCTCTATGGCAAATGCCGACGGCAACCCTTATTTCGAAAAAGCCCTGGCCAACACAGACTCCGTGGTCAAAGCCACCAAGAGCAACGACTATGTGGCCATCTTCTGTCAGCAGTACAAGGCTCTTGACCCCACAGGCGACCTGTCTGTAGTGTTCAAAGACCAAGTTAAGCGCGGTGAAAACGCCGATGCCGTAGAAGCAGCTTTGAAACAAGAAGTGAAAGACCGCGTAAGCTCTTCCACCAATGTGCTTCGCAGCCGTATTGACCAGTTCGGCGTTGTATCCCCCAACATTCAGGAACTTGAAAAAGACGGTCAGATACTTCTTGAACTCCCCGGCGTGAAAGAGCACGACCGCGTACGCGAACTGCTTAAATCATCAGCCAACCTGGAGTTCTACGAAACCATGACCATCAACGAATGGCAAGGTGCAATAGCCCAGCTTGATGCCGCTCTTCGTGCCGACACCCTCAGCAACGGCATGGGCTTGAGCGGATACTTCCTGCAGATGGGCAACCAGTACAACCCCATTGTCATCGGTACTGCCACTGCCGCCAACCGCGCTGCCATTGACTCAATCATGGCATCGCCCGCAGCAAAGCGCTATTTGCCCGGCAACATGAAACTGGCTTGGGAAGTAAAACCACAAACAGCCGAATTCACAGATACAATTACCGGCAAAAAACGTACACTTGATCTCTACACACTCGTAGCCCTCAAAACCAACAACGGCAAAGCCGCCCTTAGCGGTGACGTGGTGACTTCAGCCACATCCGACTTTGACAACATGCAGGGTGGTAACTATGTGTCAATGAACATGAAACCCGATGCAGCTCGCCAGTGGGCCCGTATCACTGCCGCCAACCTTGAAAAGCAAGTGGCTATCGTTCTTGACAATCAGGTCTATTCAGCACCCCGCGTAAACTCCGTGATTGAAGGTGGTCGCAGCTCCATCACCGGTAACTTCACCACCGATGAAGCAAAAGACCTTGCCAACGTGCTCAAATCCGGTAAGATGGCAGCCAAGGTTGACATCATCTCCGACACCGTCATCGGTCCGTCTCTCGGTCAGCAAGCCATTCAGGACGGTTTCATGTCATTCATCATCGCCCTCGTGCTCCTGATGGTGTTCATGTGCGCATTCTACGGTGTAATCCCCGGCCTCATCACCAACCTCGGATTGGTATTCAACATCTTCTTCACATTCGGTATCCTCGCATCGTTCCAGGCCGTGCTCACCTTATCGGGTATTGCCGGTATCGTGCTTGCCCTTGGTATGGCAGTTGACGCCAACGTGCTTATATTTGAACGCGCCAAAGAAGAACTTCGTGCAGGCAAGAATGTACGCACCGCCATCTCCGACGGTTATTCCAACGCATTCTCCGCAATCTTTGACTCCAACCTCACCTCAATAATCACAGGTGTAATCCTGCTTCTCTTCGGTACAGGCCCCATCAAAGGTTTTGCCACCACACTTATCATCGGTATCATCTGCTCATTCTTCACCGCAGTGTTCCTGACTCGTTTGGTATTCATCGCAGGCGAAAAGAGCAAACCGTTCCAGAAACTCACTTTCACCACTCCGCTCTCAGGCAAAATGTTCACCAACACCCACTTCAACTTCTTGGGCGCCCGCAAGGTGAGCTTCACAGCCGTATGCGTTATGGTTCTGATTATCATCGGTTCATTCTTTGTTCGCGGTCTCAACCAAGGCATTGACTTCTCCGGTGGTCGCAACTATGTAGTTCAATTTGACCATCCTGTCAAAACCCACGAACTGCAAGCCAAATTGGCTCCGCTGTTCAACGGTGCTCAGGTTTCTGTAATCACCATTGATGACGACACCAAAGTACGTATCTCCACCAACTACAAGATTGACTCCGAAGACGAGAATATTGACAACGAAATCACCGACATCCTCTACACCGGTCTGAAAGATGAAATCGGCTCTATGAGCAAAGCCGACTTCTCCACCACCAACGAGAACATCGGTATCATGTCCTCACAGAAAGTAGGACCTACAGTGGCCAACGACATGCGCACCGATGCTATCATAGCCGTATTGCTGTCGCTCGTGGCAATGTTCCTTTACATCCTGGTTCGTTTCCGCAACGTAGCATTCTCGCTTGGCGCACTCGCAGCAGTGGCATTCACCGCATTCACCATCATCGGTTTCTACTCCTTGTTCTGGGGCGTATTCCCATTCGCCATGGAGATTGACCAGTCGTTCATAGCCGCCATCCTCACAGTAATCGGTTATCAGATCAACGACACCGTGGTAGTGTTTGACCGCGTACGCGAAAACGTAGGACTCTATCCCAAACAGGATTTTGGCACCACCATCAACCAGTCGGTTAACTCAACCCTTAGCCGTACAGTGATGACCTCTGCCTCTACCCTGCTCGTACTGCTTTGTATCTTCATTCTTGGTGGTGACGCCATCCGCTCATTCACCTTTGCAATGATATTCGGTGTAATCATCGGCACACTCGCCACTATCTTCGTGGCAGCCCCCGTTGCCTACCTCACCGACAACCGCAAAAACAAAAAAGCTGCTAAGTAAATCAATCTCATAATCTTAAAAGACACAGGCATGGCTCAGAAATGAGCCATGCCTGTGTCTTTTAATTGAATTACAACAAATGATAATCCACTATAATACACAAGATTTACATTAACCTTTTTTAACTATGTTAACTAAAAAAAACACACTAAATTAGGAGCCAAATTGTTATTTCACTACTATAAATCTATTAACCAAGTTACACATTAATGAAGAAAACCTTATTACTTATTGGTGGCTTGACATTTGCTACCATGGCCATGAACGCTCAGCAGCTGCGCGGGCCGGAATCTGAAACCGACACACGACAGCCGTATATACAATGGCCATCAAGCTATTCATTAGACCAGTACATACAAAACTGGACTCCTGGAGTAGAAATCACCCGCTCCTATGGTGAAAACCGTGTGGTCAAAGAAGGATGGGAAGACGAAGAATTTTTCACAAGCCGTGTTAAATTGCGTCCACTTATCCGCAACTCCGCAACTCAGATTTATGAAGAATATTCGGAAAACAATGATAAAAGATTGCTGTTTTGGGTACCTTGCGGCATGAGCACGGGATATTTCCAGACCGGAGCACTTCCCAACGCGGTATTTGACTCAGAAGCATTCTCCACTTGGAGCTATGTGACCCACTATGGAAACTGGACATCGCCTTACGGTTGGGTGCCTGGAGCATTTGCCGACGCTGCACACAAACATGGTGTACTTGTATCGGGTGTAGCCTCTATTCCATGGGCCCAGAATGCCAACACAGGAAACTGGGGCAACGCATTAAACGGGATGGTCAATCTGGCATCAAGCGACGAAGGACTTGACAAGGTGGCCAAATTCCTTCGTTATCATGGCGTAGACGGACTCGGCTACAACTCGGAATTCAGTGCCAGCTCCACCTTGATGAACGGAATCCGCAATCTTCACGGCAAACTTGTCAAGAAGATGGTGAATGATTACGGTGCTGCCGGATTTGAAAATCCATGGTATGCCTTCACAACTGACGCAGGAGGAATGATGGACGGCAGTTATCTGTCTTCAAGCTACTACCAAAACTTCGGATACTCCGATGAGCCGCGAACCATAATGTTCTTGAACTACAACTGGAACTCAGCCTATCGTCTGAGCACCACAGCTCAAGGTGTCAGCGCCACAGGACGTGCACCACAGGACGTGTATCTTGGCATGAATATGCAAGGCGGTATGTCATCAGACGGAACTGACGGCAGCAATGAATGGGCAACACATCTGAACCATCCGTATTCAATCGGACTTTGGGGCGAGCACAGTAAGAATATGCTTTATCCCGCACGTACCAGCTATGGCGGTAGCGATATGCTCAAACAAAAAGGTTACCAACGTGTGATTGAGCAATGGTTCGGCAACGGCCGTCGCAATCCGGCTGCAAAAATGAATATTTCATCAAGCCGCTCATTGTCACCCGATGACAATTTCCACGGAATGTCACGTCTTATGACTGCACGCTCGGCTTACGGATGGAGCCTTGATGACGAACCGTTTATCACATACTTCAGCCTCGGAAATGGCTTGAGATATTATATGGACGGTGAAGTAGCAAACAACACCGAATGGTACAATCTCGGCATGCAGGATTACACCCCGACATGGCGTTTCTGGTGGGCTGACAAAATGCTTGGTAAAACTCCAAATGACATCCCAGCCAACAGCATGGATGCAGAATATACATGGGAAGATGCGTGGAACGGGGGTTCCTCTCTGAAAATCAGCGGCAGCACTTCCGAGGGACAAAGCCAATATCTGCATTTGTTCAAGACAGCGTTCAGCGTAAAGAACAATGACGTAATCACCATCCGTTACAAAATCCTCAAAGGTAACGGCGACATCAACTTTGTGTACTCCAAGGTTGGCAGCGAGAGCACCGAACAGACTCCGGCCAAGACAGCGGTACACAAAACAAGCGATCAATTCTTCTACGACGAATGGAACGAGGTACAGCTGAAAGTGGCAGCGCGCGGCAGCAATGTGCTCAGCGCTGGCGACTGGGCCACATTAGGCTTGAAATTCACCAACGCCAAGGATCTTGAGGTACTCATAGGCGAAATGTCAATCAAACGTGGCACCAGCAAGACACCCACCATGCCCATTATACGCAGAGGAAAGGTATTGAGCGATGTTGTAACAGGCTTTGATGCAAAACTTATCTGGACAATGCCCAACAATGTAGCCCCGGGCGATCCTGTTTACAATGTGGACGTTAACACCTCGCACTTTGAACTTTGGGCACATGTGGAAGGTGAAGAACCCCAGTTCATGGGCACCACCACATCATGGGGCGGACTGATGTTCAGAATAGCCAATCCCGAGCACAAGAAACGTGTGAAACTTGGTGTACAGGCCGTTAGTCTTGACCACAAGAGCAAATCAGGCATAACATGGTCAAACGACTATTACGATGCACCATCCCACGAAGTTTCAGAAGAAGTAAAAATTGACAAGACTTGTATCAAGCCCGGTCAAGAATTCCGTATATGGTTCATTGACGAGCTTCATCCCAACGCAACACTTACCCTCTACAGCAACCTGGGTAAAAAAGTTGCCAGCAACAACGGCACAAGCCGCGAACTGGTCACCTCTCTTGACCAAATCGGCGCATACGACCTTGTGGCCAACGAAGGCACAAATCTTGAAAAGCGCTACTCTTGCTTTGCTCAAGTATCAGACTTCAGTGTAGGAGCCATCCCTGAAATCCAAAGCCTCACCATAGAAGGTAGCGAGCCCACCGGAGCCAAAGTGGAATTCGGCATGGGAACAGAGTTCAAGGTTGGTTATACCGGAGCAGAAGCAGACGGCAGTGGCTCACGCGGCATCACATCAGCCTACAAGCTGCTCGGCGGACCAATCAAGGAAATGCAGCTTGGTCAGAACAAATCATTCTCAGTATCATACTGGATTCGTTTAACCGATTTACCCGCAAGCGGATCTCTCAACCTATTTGGCATTGAAGATCGCACAGGAAGCTGGCCTGAGAACAACTGGGGCTTCTTCTGGGCAAACATGAATAATTCAGGATATATTGACACATATTGCGCACGAGGCAACTCATCCAACACAAAAGGCTACAACTATCGTTATCCAAAAACCACAGTTGTTAGTCCTGGCGCATGGACACATGTAACACACGTATTTGATTACGACGCCGCAAACGCCATGCTTATGAAACTATATATAAATGGCGTATACCAAGTACCGGAAGCATCAGGATTGGATGAGTTTCTTGAATCCAATGTGGTTGACGGAATACCTGTAAGAGGACCCAACAGATCTCTACCGCGCGACGGTATGTGGATACATATCCTTGGCGGTCGTGGAAGCACACCGGGATATTCCGAAGCCATCATTGACGATGTAGTAATATGGGACGGATCTGTTTCAGAATCCGATATCGCCAAAGCCATGGTAGGTCTTGACGCCAACAACCTGCCCAGCAACGTAAAGTGCTTTTGGGATTTTGAAAACGAACCAATGGACGGTATTTCCGAGACACGCAACATCAACGGTAAAAACGAGACCACCATCCATAACGGACGCTTCATGTCAAAAGGTCAAATCACAAATGCCCCATTTGGCACATTTGATTTGCTAAAAGCCGAAGGCGAAGGTCAATCCATGCAGACCAACATCACTCCGATATACGAAGCAGGATGTCCCTACGTGAAAGGCTCAGCATTTGCCGTAGAAACCAAGCCCACCTGGAGCACTCGTCAGGCCACCATCAGCAACGCCTCCGGTAATGACACCAAAGGTGAAGCCACAGTGGTTTACGGATCCAAAGGAGAAAAGACCTTGACTCTCAACCTTAAGAACTCTTGGGGTGAAGACAATCAGACCTATCCTGTGATTCTTGTAGGAGATCCCTCATCCATAGACTGTGTAGAAGCCAACGATGCAGCGAAAGTTTATACAATGAACAAGACCCTGTTCATTGAGTTTGCCGAAAGCGGCGATTACGAAGTGGCCGTTTACAACATGAGCGGAATGCTCATTGGCAGCGATGCACGCAGCATCAATACCGGAGAACTGATGCACATCAACATCGGCCAGGCCGGTGTTTACGTGGTAAGCATCAAGAAAGACGGCAAGGAACTTCGCACAGTAAAAGTTGTGAACAACTAATCAGTACTTGATTCCAATAAAAGAGGCGCTTCCGGATTAACCGGATACGCCTCTTTTATTATCCGAAAAAACAAGATAATCAGGCTGTAGATAAGCTACTGCCTGATTATCTAAAGAGAG
>CAMWXV010000067.1 GCA_947178305.1 uncultured Porphyromonadaceae bacterium
CAAAATGGTGGATACTCACGATGGCAAGAAAAACCGGAAGCTTGACAAGTATCAGTATGCTCTTGGCAGCTGGACTTTCTGCCAGTTGTGTGTCTCTTCTTGTCCCCAGGACGCTCTCGAGTTCTCAAACGATTTTGAGCAGGCCGTGTTTACTCGCGACAAGTTGGTAAAGAAGCTCAATTACCTGCCCGAGCCGGCAGAACCTGAACTTACGCCCGAGCAATTGGCTAAAATCCAGGCTGAACGTGAAGCCAAGATTGCTGCTGCCAAGGCTGCCGCCGCTGCTAAAAAAGCTGCTGCTGAGGCTCAGGCATCTAACGCTCCTAATACAGAAAAATAATAACTAATCAAGATATGGAATCAGTAGGAAGTATCATTATGTATTTGATAATCGCGTTGTCGATTATCGTATTTTCGGTACTGACCGTGACTTCGCGAAAAATTTTGCGTGCCGCCACCTACTTGCTGTTCACTCTGTTTGCTACTGCAGCTCTTTATTTCAAGCTCGATTATGAGTTTTTAGGTGCGGTTCAGATAGCAGTGTATGCAGGAGGTATCGTTGTGCTTTTCGTGTTTGCCATTCTGCTTACGTCTCATCCCGGACACAGCAGTGAGAGGTTGGTATCCAAGAAGCGTGCGCTCGGATTTGTGGCAGGTGTAGCCACTCTGCTTGTTGCCGGCTACGCTTTGTTGAGCCGTTGCTGCATGGCAATGACTTCGCTTCCGGAAATGTCCAATCCCACCATGAAACAGATTGGTGAGGCTATGATGGGCACCGGCGAAGGTCAGTATCTGCTGCCGTTTGAGGCTATCAGTGTGTTGTTGCTCGCATGTATAATCGGTGGCGTTGTTGTCGCCCGCAAACGATAAGAGAATATGGATATAACAATGATATATTATCTCGTGCCGGCGCTCATAATGTTTTGTTGCGGAGTGTATGGATTCATCACTCGCCGTAATATGATTGCCATGCTCATATCGCTTGAGCTGATGCTCAATGCTGTGGACATCAACTTTGTGGTGTTTAACCGTTATTTGTTCCCCGGTCAGATGGAAGGTATGTTCTTCACCTTGTTTGCAATAGCTATTGCGGCAGCGGAAACAGCCATTTCCATTGCCATCATTATCAATGTTTACCGTTCGGTAAAGAATGTAAAGGTGGATGACCTAACTGAAATGAAAAATTAAGGCATTATGGAAGTTACAATACCCGTATTAATTCTTGCCATTCCGCTTTTGATGTTCTTTTTGCTGGGCTTGCTCGGCAAATATATGAGCCACAAACTTGCGGGCATTCTTGGCACTGCAGGCATGGGCATAACCCTTCTCCTTGCCTATTTCACTGCATTCACTTATTTCTTCTCCGGAGCTCCCGATTTTGTGGACGCTCAAACCGGTCAGCGATTGCAGTACATTGTGTTTAATCAAGACTGGCTTGCGTTTTATAATAATCTTGTGATTCGCATCGGATTCCTTCTGGATCCTATTTCAGCCTTGATGCTTGTTGTGATTACCACCATCTCCTTTATGGTGCATCTGTACAGCAATGGATATATGCGCGACCACCATGGTGTGTATGAGCGCGGATTCCAGCGTTTTTATGCATTCCTGTCGTTGTTCAGCTTCTCTATGTTAGGTTTGGTTGTGGCCACAAACATATTCCAGATGTATATTTTCTGGGAGCTTGTGGGTGCATCGTCCTATCTTTTGATTGGATTCTACTATACCAAGCCATCGGCAGTGTCAGCATCTAAAAAAGCATTTATCGTTACACGTTTTGCCGACCTCGGTTTCCTTATCGGTATTTTGATACTGTCGTTCTATACCGGCACATTCAATTTCACTGAATTTACATCCGCGGCAGTAGGGGAGAGTGGCAATCTGTTTGCTGTTAATGAAGCCACAGCTCAAGGTATCAGCAATATTTTTGCAACCTCTGCAGCCCCCATGTTCATGGGCGCATCTGTGCTCACTTGGGCCTTGGTGCTTATCTTCATGGGCGGTATGGGTAAGTCGGCTATGTTGCCTCTTCACATCTGGCTGCCCGATGCCATGGAAGGCCCCACACCCGTATCGGCTTTGATTCACGCTGCCACCATGGTTGTGGCCGGTGTATATCTCGTGGCTCGTCTGTTCCCGCTTTACTTGATGAGCACAGCTGCACTTGACATCATCACAGTGGTGGGAGCGTTGACCGCTTTCTATGCCGCTATGGTTGCCTGTGTGCAGATTGACATCAAACGTGTGCTTGCTTTCTCCACAATTTCGCAGATTGCGTTCATGATGGTGTCACTTGGTGTGGCTCGTCCCGAGTTCCATGAAGGTTTGGGTTACATGGCATCCATGTTCCATATGTTCACACACGCCATGTTCAAGGCTCTGTTGTTCCTGTGCGCAGGTGCCATAATCCACGCTGTAGGTTCTAACGACTACACTGAAATGCACGGATTGCGCAAACATATGCCTGTTACTCATATCACATTCCTTATTGGCTGTCTTGCCATTGCCGGTATCATTCCGTTCTCCGGTTTCTTCTCCAAGGATGAAATCTTGTCGGCTTGCATGGGCAACAGCTGGTTGGCATACTTGTGGATGAGCCTCGTGGCCGGTATGACAGCATTCTATATGTTCCGTCTGTACTATCTCATATTCTGGTGGAAAGAACACAAGATTCATGCCGGACATCATGCACCACATGATCAGGCTTGGACTATGACATTGCCTTTGGTAATCCTTGCTGCCGTTACTTGTGTTGCCGGTTTCATTCCTTTCGGCAATCTGGTAAGCTGGAATGGTGAACCGTATGACTTCATGGCGCATTTTGACTGGTCTATTGCCGCAGTGAGCCTTATTGTGGCTTTGGTGGGTATAGGTCTTGCCACAGTGATGTATCGTAAGGAAAATCCCATGCCTGCCAAGATGCGCAATGCGCTTCCGGCTTTGTGGAACTGGTGTTTCCATCGCTTCTACTGGGACGAGCTGTATATGTTCATCACCCATAAGATCATATTCAATGGCATCTGTAAGCCTATCGCTTGGTTTGACCGTCGCATTATTGACGGTTCCATGGACGGTTTGGCATACATCTCCAACAAGGCTTCTTGGGCCATACGTGGCCTCCAGAGCGGCAATGTTCAAACTTACGTGTGGATATATCTGCTTGGAGCACTGCTGTTGGGCGCCATCACCGCAATATGCGTAATATAACCTTAATAGACACTCAGGTGCTTAATTGAATAAATATAGTAATTATGCTTTCCAATATATTGATTTATTTCGTGGTAATCCCGCTGATAATGCTTGCGGGGCTTGCCCTATGCCGAAATATCAAGCAGATACGCACTGTGGCTGTGATTGGCTCTTTGGCGCTTACCGCATTGTCGGTATATCTGCTTGTTGACTATCTCGGCTTACGTGCAGCCGGTGCCACTGCGCCGATGCTCTATACCGATTCTTGGAGCTGGTTCCCGCAGTTGCATATCAATATGGCTGTGGGTGTGGACGGAATTTCCGTGGCTATGCTCGTGCTGTCATCAATCATTCTTTTGACCGGCAGCTTTGCTTCCTGGGCCATCAACCCTATGCCCAAAGAGTTTTTCTTGTGGCTGATATTGTTGTCAACCGGAGTGTTCGGCTTCTTTATCTCCATAGACTTGTTCACCATGTTCATGTTCTATGAAGTAGCGCTGATACCTATGTACCTGCTTATCGGCGTATGGGGTTCGGGCAACAAGAACTACAGCGCCATGAAGCTCACATTGATGCTTATGGGCGGATCGGCGTTCCTTATGCTTGGTCTTATCGGTATCTACTATCATTCCGCTCCCGAAGGTGGCGAACTTACATGGAATCTGCTTCAGATTCGTGAAAATGCGGCTATCGACCGCGGATGGCAGTACTTCCTGTTCCCGATGACATTTGTGGGATTCGGTGTGCTGGGTGCAATGTTCCCCTTCCACACTTGGAGCCCTGACGGTCACGCTTCAGCTCCCACAGCCGTGTCAATGCTTCATGCGGGCGTGCTTATGAAACTTGGCGGTTACGGATGTTTCCGTGTGGCTATCTACCTTATGCCCGAGGCCGCTCATGATCTTGCATGGATATTCTTGATTCTTACCGGTGTGTCGGTGGTTTACGGTGCATTCAGCGCCTGCGTTCAAACCGACCTCAAATATATCAATGCATACTCTTCTGTGAGCCACTGCGGATTGGTGCTTTTTGCAATCCTGATGCTCAACACCACCGCAATGACTGGTGCCATTATGCAGATGCTTTCACACGGTTTGATGACAGCCTTGTTCTTTGCTCTTATCGGTATGATTTACGGTCGTACACACACACGTGACATACGTATGATGGGTGGATTGATGAAAATTATGCCGTTCCTTGCCGTGTGCTATGTTATAGCCGGTATGGCATCGCTCGGTTTGCCGGGTTTGAGCGGATTTGTTGCCGAGATGACCATATTCGTAGGTTCGTTTGAGCATACCGATATGTTCCATCGCGTGTTTACAATCGTGGCTTGCTGCTCTATCGTGATCACGGCGGTATATATACTGCGCGTGGTGGGCAAGTTGCTCCTTGGTCCGGTTCAGGACGAGCATCACCTTGCTCTTACTGATGCTACATGGTGGGAACGTACCGCCACTGTCACCCTTATCATAAGTGTGGCTGCCATCGGTTGCTTCCCCAATTTCTTTGCCAACTTGATTAAATTTACATTCAGTCCCGAAATATTTGCGGTGATTGGCATGAACTAATAGAACATCGATTATGGATTATACTCAGTTTTTAGCAATGAAGCAAGAGATATGGCTGCTTATAGCTTTTATCTTTGTGTTTCTTTTGGATACGTTCATGCCCAAAAAAGACCAGGATAAGGTAGGCGTCATATGCTGCTTGCTGTTCGGTCTGCTGACTCTGCGCGGTTTTTGTCCTACCGTGCTTGGCGATCAGTTGGCATTTGGCGGAATGTATGAAACCTCCACAGTTATTGTAAATATCAAGAACATACTCAACATTGGTGTGCTCATAGTGATGATCCAGGGTCTTCGCTGGAGCGCCCAGGATATGGTGAAGATTCGCCGTGGTGAATTTTATGAGCTGTTGCTCGCCACATTGTTTGGTATGTATCTCATGATTTCGGCTCGTCACTTCCTGCTTTTCGTGATAGGTCTTGAAACAGCGTCACTTCCGCTTGCAGCCATGGTGGCGTTTGACAAGCATCGTTATGAGAGCCATGAGGCAGCTGTGAAATATGTGCTCACAGCCGTATTCTCGTCGGCAGTGTTCATGATGGGCTTGAGCTATGTATACGGTCTTACCGGATCGCTCTATTTCAGTAACATTGCCACCGCGCTTACCGCGCAGGGCAGCAGCTGGCTTCTAATAGTGGCTCTTGCATTCGTGATAGCCGGTATCGGTTTCAAGCTCTCTTTGGTGCCTTTCCACTTGTGGACAGCCGATGTTTATCAGGGTGCTCCTACTCCTGTAACCTCATATTTGTCTGTTATATCAAAAGGTGCTGCCGCATTTGCGTTTCTCGTGATTCTGTGGCAGGTATTCGGTTCGGTTTACTCGCAGGCTTGGGAGTGGATGATGTATGCACTCATTATCCTTACCATCACAGTAGGTAACTTGTTTGCAATCCGTCAGCGTAACATGAAGCGCTTCCTTGCATTCTCCTCAATTTCTCAGGCAGGTTATATCATGCTTGGCATTGAGGCCATGAATCCAATGGGACTCAGCGCTCTTATGTTCTACATTCTTGTGTACATTTTCTCTAACCTTGCGGCGTTTGGCGTGATAGGTGCCATAGAGAATGCTACCGGCAAGGTGTATATGCAGGATTATAACGGTTTGTACAAGACCAACCCCCGATTGGCATTCACCATGATGCTGGCTATGTTCTCGCTTGCAGGTATACCTCCGTTTGCGGGATTCTTCAGCAAATTCTTTATCTTCACCGGAGCAATCAACCAAGGTAGCATAGCAATATATGTGCTCGTGCTTATAGCGTTGATCAACACCATCATCTCGCTTTATTACTATTTGTTGGTGGTTAAAGCGATGTTCATATCCGATGAAGAGAGCACAGTGGCTAAGTTCAATAGCTCAATGAGCGAACGCGTGGCCATGTGGATTTGCGTAGCAGGCATATTGTGCCTCGGCATAGTAAGTTGCGTTTACAATCATCTGCTTGCCATAGCAGCCTGATTAAGTTTTATAATAAGTTTAAAGTGTCGGTGTGTCTTTAGGGATGCACCGACTATTTTTTAGCAATCTGTTAGGTTATTTGTGAAAATTGTATCAATAGATTAAACCTTTTGACAGATGTGGTGTCTATGTGTTATAACCTTTAAAATGATTTAGACATGAAAAGGATTGTTACATTAGCTATGACTTTTGCTCTTTCGTTGTTGGTATGTACAGATGTTATGGCAAATCGCCGTAATGATGGGGACAAGCACAACCGTCGTGAGCAGGTTTCGTCTTCCAATCGTGGTTCCGGTTATTCGCGTCCCGGCTATGGAAATAATAATAGCAACCATAAGCCCGGTAGCGGAGTTCGCCCCGGCGTAGGTAACAATCACGGCAACCACAAGCCTGGTAGTGGAGTTCGCCCCGGTATAGGTAATAATCACGGAAATCATAAGCCGGTTCATCCAGGATGGGGACATGGGGTGATGCGTCCTCCTGTTCATGCCGGTTTTCGTCCCGGCGGTGGTTGGCATCGTCCTGTTCCTCCTCACGGATGGCGTCCCGGAGGTAGAAGAGTACCTGCATTCAGGTCCGTTCTTGGCATCAATTTCGGCTTGTCTTTGGCTCTTTCATTACAATCTTTGCGGGCATCAAAATATGTGGTGAGTGGCTATGGCGGCAATGAGGTGTATCTCACCAATGTGCCTATTCAGGGTTATTATTGGCCGGAGGCAACGCTATATTACAGTAATGGAGGCTTGGCCGGCTCTCAGTTTGTATATGCCACTCCCGGATATGATATGGCTCGTTATAATGGGGTTTACAACTCATTGTACAATGCATATGGAGCCCCTGTCAGTGTTAACGGTGCGCAGGTTACTTGGTTTGGTGGCAATAACGAGTTCATTACTCTTAACTTCTCTCCTGTATATTCGGGAGGAACCTCACGCTTCTATACTACACTAAGTTTTGGAATATAAGATTAAATATGTAGCAATAAAAACAGAGCGGCCTTTTTTGAGGTCGCTCTGTTTTTGTAATGGTGAGTTGTGATTAGATGCCGAGTTTGGTTTTTATTGATTTGGGCAATGCTTCTTTGTTGAGATATATGTCTAAAGTCTTGGCAAGGAAATAAGGTTCAGATACATAGAAATAGCCGTCGTATATTTGATTGGTGTCCCATGAGTTCTTCACCTTGTAGTATTTGTTGCCATTTTGGTCCACGGCCTTGCCCACGATAACCATACCGTGGTCATCAGTGGTTTCTTGGCGGTCAAACATCTCTTGGCGGGATTCTGGTGTTACAGTGATTTCTTCCACCGGACCGGTGATTTCATATTTCTGTTTCTCACGATCTTTGTCCGACAGTTTAACCCACCGGGCCAATTCGGTATTGTCCATATCGGCTTCGGTTTTGCCTTTTGGCATCACGGCATACCCTTTTGTCCATTTGAAGCCTCCTTCGCTCACATCGGCTGCCCATACCACAGAATAACCGTTGTCAATAGCGTTGTCAACCACAGCTTTCAGCTCATCAAGAGGCACATTGTAATATTTGGCCCAAAGCCAATTGTCGGCAACTTCAAGTGCAAACTGAGTGTAATATGGATGATGAGTGAACGATGTCAATGCCACATAATCATCAATATTGATAGGAAGAGACTGTGCAAAAGAGCGGGGGGTGTATGTTTTGCCCTCATAAGAGAATGTTGCAGGATATTCGCCGAGATATGCGTCCAAAACACCGTTGAACCCTTTGCGCCAAGAGGTGGATATGCGCTTGTTGGAGTTTCTGTTTACGGCATCAACATATGAAGTGAGCACATCTGCCATCTCGTAGTGCGAATGTTTCTCCTCACCGTAGTTCAGTCCTTTGTAGGCTTCTTCGGGCACAATGCCGTATGTTTGCCAAACATATGCCGGATCAAGGGCGCTTCCTCCTTGTGCAAAGTTGATTTTGCCATTGGTGCGGATATATTTGTCGGCTTTGTCGTCGTAGCAGTGACGCACTACGAACATTTCTGACAAATCGATTTCTTTACCGGTTTTACGTAGAATCTCATCCTCAAAGAAAGACAGGCCGGAGAAACACCAACAAGTGCCCGATTTGTTCTGATCCTTGACAGGTGTGGTTTTCACTACTTTCACATCAGTGAAAGTGAATCCGGTGCTATCGGGTTTGGCCTCGTCTGTAGTTGCGCATACGGTTCCGACGCATCCTAATGCCATAACGGCTGCTATGAATTGTTTCATTGTTTGTGAAAAAATGATTGATTTATTTACAAAATTACGAAAAATATACAAGTGTGATAATATTTTACACAAAATACTGAAAAATGTGCAAATATTTTGTCGTTTGTATGATTTGTGCGTAATTTGTGAATTTAGCGCACACATAATCTAATTATTAAAC
>CAMWXV010000068.1 GCA_947178305.1 uncultured Porphyromonadaceae bacterium
AGAATTAAAAATTCAGAAAACGACTGTGGAGCGTATGGGAATTTTTGAATGAAAAAGCGTAATTTTATCAACAAAAAGATGCGTATGATAACCGAATGGCAAAACAAGCTAAAGGAAGCGGCTTCACCGGAGAAGGCGAAGATACTGATGCGATTTTTCAAGACTGCCCCGGGCGAGTATGGCGAGGGTGACATTTTCATCGGGGTAACGGTGCCGGTGGTGAGGAGCACTGCCCTCCCCTACTCCAATTTGCCATTAACGGAAATTTCCAAAATGCTCAAAAGCGAGATTCACGAATTTCGGCTTTCGGCTCTGTTAGCATTGGTGCAACGCTACAAGAAGTCAAAACTCGTGTGGGAACAGGTGGAGATAGTAAATTTTTATTTGCAGCACACCCAATGGATCAACAATTGGGATTTGGTGGATTTGTCGGCTCCAAAGATTCTTGGTGCGCATATTGCCAAACATCCGGAATGCTCGGTGATTTTATATGAGCTTGCGGAGTCGGGACATTTATGGAGCGAGCGGATTGCGATGGTGAGCAACTGGAGTATCATGAGGCATGGGGTGTATGAGCACACCATTGCGCTTGCAAACCGATTTATGAACCATACACACCAATTGATGCACAAGGCTACCGGCTGGATGCTGCGTGAAATGGGGAAGCGCGAACCTGAGATGCTTATTGATTACCTTGATGAGCATGCAAAAGATATGCCACGCACTGCGCTGCGATATGCCATCGAGAAGCTGGAGCCGGAACTCAGGAAGCTTTATATGGGGCGGTGAGTTTGAGGGTGGCGCTTTGTGGTTAGGAGACTTAGGCGGATTGGGAGACATATGGGGGAAAAGGTATGAAGGTGTTTTGAGGATGAAAATTTTGATATTGGGGGCGGGTGTTGTAATTTTGTGAAAAATATAGCTTGCCATGCCTAAAATTTCTGCTACTATTCTAACTTACAATGAGGAACATCGGATTGGCGCGTGTCTGGAGTCGCTACAGGATATCGCTGATGAGATAGTGATTGTGGATTCGGGTTCTACTGACAATACGGTGGAGATCTGCAAGAGGTATGGCTGCTCTGTAAGAGTGAGACCTTTTCGCGGTTTCGGCTCCCAACGCCAATATGCGACTTCGCTTACCACGCATGCGTATGTGCTGACTATAGATGCAGACGAGGTGCTGTCGCCGGCTTTGCGTCAGTCGCTTATGAAACTTAAGGTGGAGGGGTTCACACACAGGGGTTACTGCATGTCAAGGCTCAATTTCTATTGTGGCGTGCCGGTGAAGCATTGCGGCTGGTATCCTGATGTGCAGACCCGTTTGTTTGACAAGCGATATGCGAACTGGAATATGAGGGATGTGGCCGAAAAGGTGATTTTCCGCGACAATGTCACTCCCGAGCCTCTTGACGGCGATATTCTACATTATCGCTGCGAAACTCCGGCAGAATTCATAGAAAAGGAGCGAAACCATTCTTATATATTGGCTCACGATATTGCCGACCGCAAGGGTGATATAATGCCTGTGACTCCGATGGCTGCTGCGCTGAAGGCTTTTATCAAGTGCTATTTCCTGCAAGGGGGGATGCTTGACGGTTTGGCCGGGCGCAGAATAAGTGTTGCGCGCTATCATTCCACTCTGCTTGCCTACAAGGCTGCGCGCAAGGTAAGGACAAAGACCGGATTTTAGAGATTGCGGAATATGGTCCAAGCAATGACCGCCATGGCCCACATGACTATGGCGGGGAGGGAGTTGAGTGCATTATATAGCCGCGGCCAATGATGCTTGCGCCAAGCTGCGATCAACATCAATATTATCAAGGGTATAGAGGCTACAAGCATGGCATTGAAATGCCATGCGGCTGTGACGTTGCCTGAAAGAAGTGAATGGACGGCTCTCTGCGAGCCACAACCGGGGCATTGATAACCCGTGACGGTGAGCACGATGCAGCGAGGGAAAAGATGTGAGGAGGGATCTACAAGTGCATATAAAAGCACCAGAGCCGCCGCTATGGCAGCTCCGGTGATGATGAGAAATGTGCGATGTACGTGACGCATCAGAGCATTGAAAGCATGATGAACGGTGTGGCTATGAGGCCAAGCACTATACTGAGGATAATCCAAAGCTGTGCGCGCTCAGAAGCTTGCTCCGCTCCTTTTATATCGCCTGTTTCATAACGTGATGACACCTGCGCGGAATAGTAGATGGCTACGACTCCACAGGGTACGCAACACAGAAGGGTTACAATAATACTCCACACAAGATATGTGGACGGCATTGGTGCCTGATTGCGCGGGTCGGTGCGCTGTGCGGGCGCCCCGGGTATCTGCGAACTATACATGATGCGCGGATTGGGCATAGGAGGCACCGGCGTTATGGGCGGTGGAACCGCTCCATGCGATATATACGATGATATTTCCTGTAGCTCAGATGCCCGACACCAATCGGCCAATCCCGGACGCCACACAGGGGTGTCCGGGCATATGCGCATATGCCCGAGCTCGTCGGCCGAGAGCGGACCGATTTTGCGGTCGTCAATTATAACCCAGTATTTCATAAGGAATCAGAAAAATATTTCTTCAGAGCCAAGGATGTTGCCAAGAAGGTTGTTGGCCAAACGGCTTGCACCGATACGGAAATAACGATTGTCAAGCCATTTGTCACCAAGCACATGCTTCACGATGGTGTAATATGCGAGAGCTTCATCGGTGGTGGATACACCTCCGGCGGGCTTGAAACCAACCATGTTGCCTGTGGCTTCGTAATACTCCTTAATGCAATGACACATTACGTATGCGGCGTGAAGAGAGGCTCCGGGATAACCTTTGCCAGTGGATGTTTTAATGAAGTCGGCACCGGAGTACATGGACAGGATGGATGCCGCACGGATGTTCTCAGCTGTTTTGAGGGCTCCGGTTTCCAAAATCACTTTAAGATGTGCGTGACGGCAGGAGTGCTTGAGTTCCTGAATTTCATCGCACACTTCTTCCCAATCGCCATCAAGGAAGTTGCCCAAATTGAGAACTATATCAATTTCATCAGCTCCACCTTCCACTGCAAGTGCTGTTTCGGCCACTTTCACTTCGGGGAATGTCTGTGACGAGGGGAATCCTCCAGCCACGCAAGCAATCTTAACGCTGCTGACGTCAAGGACTGTTCGCACAACCTGAGCAAAGTTGGGGTATACGCAGATGGCAGCGACATTGGGAAGGTCTCCGTGCTGAGATTCAAACTCATTGACTCTCTCGGTGAAGCGTGCCACAGAAGCGGGTGAGTCAGTGGCGTTGAGTGTGGTGAGGTCTATACAGTTGAAGAGCTGTTTGAGCACTTCGGGAGTACGGTTCTGCTCAAGTTCGTCGGCAAGGATTTTTGCTACATCGTCGGCTACTTGCTGATCGTTTGTAGTAACACGGCTCTTGGCCACGGTGTCATGATATTTGTCTGCCATAATGAATATTTGATGTTATAATGTATGTTATTGGTTATGATTAAACAGTTTGGGATTATTGATGTGCCTTTGTGAGTCTCTAATGTTTTTTTTGCTGAGATTGTTCGCAATAGCAGTTTCCAAATCAATGCCTTCCTGATTGGCAATGGCTGCAACAACCCACAGAATATCGGCCAGTTCATCGGCCAAATCTGGATTCTCACCTGGTTTGAATGACTGATCGCCATGTTTGCGAGCCATAATCCTCGCCACTTCGCCTGTTTCCTCGGCAAGAATGGCCATGTTGGTGAGCGGTGAGAAATAGCGCACCCCTACCGTAGTGATCCATTGGTGAACGGTGTGCTGAAACTGACTTATGGTGAGAGGCTGCGACATTATTCACGTAGTTTAGAATCAACAATTATGGTTACGGGACCGTCGTTGACAAGCTCCACCTGCATGTCGGCTCCGAAAACTCCTTGTGCAGTAGGTTTACCCAACTGCACGGATACGCGCTCGCAATACGCTTCATACAATGGTACTGCCAAAGAATGATCGGCGGCACGGATATAGGATGGCCTATTGCCTTTGCGGGTGGATGCTGTGAGCGTGAATTGACTTACAGCAAGCACTTGTCCGTCGATATCTTTCACGCTACGGTTCATCACTCCAGCTTCATCGTTGAAAATACGTAGAGCGGAAGTTTTGTCGGCAAGCCACAGAGCATCGGCTTCGGTGTCGCCATGCTCCACACCGACAAGCACAAGAAGCCCTGTTCCGATATGCGAATGCACGGAACCGGCTATGCTGACTGACGCGCGGGTGACGCGCTGAATGACGATTCTCATAATGATGCAAAAATACGGATTATTTTTAAGTGTGCAAAAGATTTGGAAACGTGAAGAAAGCAAGCCTCGGGCAGAGTTAAGCTCTGCCCGAGGCTTGGTATAAGTGGAAGTAGGCAACTTAGGATTCTTAATCAACCTAAGTGCACGGTCGGAAATCAGCGAGTGAGGGTGGCAATGGCGATGGCATAGTCGCGCTCAGCTTGCCTAAGAGTGAGGCGTGAACGAAGCATCTCAATCGTTTCCAAAAGGGCATCGGGAGTGTTGATGCGCTGAACCTGCTGCATTCGCTGAACAAGTTTAAGGTCGGCATCGTCGCTAAGCAATTTCCTCATCATCGTGATTTCATCCCACAAGGAAAGAGCATCGGCATATGCACGCTGCATAGCGGAGAGTGTGGCATTTGAGGCGACCTCATCAGAGACCAACAGTTGCTCAGCCGAAAGACGTGCCGCTTTGGCTTGATTGGCCCGCGAATATACCGGGAGAGTAACGGAGACGCTGAGTCCATGAAATTTCTCGCCCATCTCGTTATTAAACAGGTAGCCAAGGGAGAGTGACGGCCATCGCTCGGCGTTCACCGCGTCCAAACGGCGTGAGGCTACCGACCGTGAGGCTGACAGCAGTGCGGGGTACGGATTGCTGATATTATATGCATCTTCATAGGCCTGCCACGGCATAGGCGGGTTGCTGACCTCTGGCGAGTTAATGTGCCCAACAGTGACTTCGGGCACTCCGGCAAGTGCGGCCAAGGCTTGTTCAGCTCCAGCAAGCTCACGTCGCGCGGATTCAAGGTTGCGGCGCTCGGAGAGTTCGCTCATGGCTGCTTTGTGATAGTCCAGACGAGTGACCACTCCCCTATGCAACATGGTGTCCATGACCGATGTGCGCAATGCCGCAAGAGAGGCTATGGAGTCGTACATGGAGAGAATGTCGCGATCAAAAGCAATGGTTATAAGCAGAGTCTTGGCCTGCAAACGAGCGTTGTACTCATAGGCAGAAGAGCGTGCTGAGGCTTGTGCTTCAACAGCAGACGCCAAACGAGAACGGCTGCCGTAGGCCATGGGAAGCTGAAATTCCTGACTGATGCCAACGGTGTATTTATTGCCAATAGTGCGCGAGCCCCACAGGTGCTCAAACTCGGCCGAAGGGTTGGCCAAAGTGTTCTCGGCCTTGATGGAGCGTGCTTCGGCCTCGCCGGAGATACGGCTCAACCTGACTTCGGGCGAGGAGGCCGCTATGGCAGTGGCGAGAGAGTCAATGTCGGTGTGCGCATGTGCCGAGGCCGACATTGCTGCCGTAATTATGGTGAGAATCAAAAATCGGATAGTATTCATACTTTTTTCTTTTGCGAGATGGAGTATAAAACAGGCACAACAAACACATTGAGGATGGTGGATGTGATCAATCCTCCGAGAATCACAACAGCCATGGGCGACTGGATTTCATTGCCCGGCTCATCACCTCGCAATGCCAGCGGTATGAGCGCCAAGGCAGATGTGAGAGCGGTCATGACTATGGGGAGCAGACGCTCGCCAGAGCCTACCAGAATGGTTTGATGCAGGGACATACCGGTGGCACGTAGATGATTGTAGCGCGACATGAGCAACATACCGTTGCGCGTGGAGATGCCCAGCAATGATATAAAACCGATAATGGCCGGGATGTTGACCTGACGGTAGGTGAGCCAAAGCAGAAGTATGCCTCCGATGATGGCGAGAGGGATGTTGACCATGATAATGGCAGTCTGCCCGAAGCTGTGGAACTCGTGGTAGAGTATGATCATTATAAGCACCAAGGCTCCAAGCGAAGCAAGGGCGAGTGTGCGAGAAGAGCGCTCCTCGCTCTCAAACAGGCCACCATAGTCAATCATATATCCTCGTGGAAGTGTGATTTGCTCAGACACGCGCTTACGGAGGTCGTTGACGGCACCACGGAGGTCGCGTCCGGAGACATTGGCTCCGGCAACAAGCTGGCGACTGATGTTCTCGCGGTATATCTCGTTTGGCCCCATGGTGGATGAGATTTCGGCAAGCATGCTCAAGGGGACTTTGCCAAGACGAGTGTCAACTGGAAGATCGCGCAGATATTCAATCTGGAGCTCTTCGTGATGCAGCGAACCGTAACGTGCAATGATGGAGTAGGTGAATCCGTTTTGACGCACATCACCAACATTGATACCGTTGAGAGCTGCGTTGATTATGGTGGAGAAAGCGGAGGGTGTGACACCGTATTGTGCAAGCATGTCGTGACGCGGTGTGATGGTGATGCGCGGTGACTGGCTGACAGGGGGGAGAGATATGTCAACCAAGCCGGGTGTCTGCTCCATTACCGCCTTGACCTGCTTGCCGATGTCTTCCAACGTGCTGAGGTCAGGGCCTGAAATCTTGATGGCAATCTGCCCTTCGCTACCGGAAAGCATGGCGTTGAGACGGTGGGATATGGGTTGTCCGATTTCAATCACACATCCGGGGAGCGTGTTGAGCTGCTGACGGATATGATGGGCAATTTCGTTGCGCGTGTGGGTGGATGTGCCCGGGAGGAAAGCGATTTCAATTTCGGATGCGTTGACACCGCGCGAATGTTCGTCAAGCTCGGCACGGCCTGTTTTGCGAGCCGTGGAGCGTACACCTTCGTTGGAAAGAATCATCTTTTCGGCCATTGCTCCAATTTTTTCACTCATTTCAAGCGATGTGCCCGCAGGTGCAGTGATGTTGACCGTGAGAGAGCCTTCGTTGAAAGGCGGAAGGAAGTCGCGCCCCATGGTGAACAGCAGCACTCCACTGCCAGCAAGCAGCAATACCGTGGTGACGAGAATGGCTTTTTTGTGATTCAAAGCCCGCTCAAGAGCGGATGTATAGATGTGGCGCATCCTGACTGTGAGCCGTGGCTCGGAAACAGATGTGCCGGTGCCAGCCGAAGGGAGCATGTACACGCATAGCACAGGTGTGAGCGTGAGTGCAACAACGGTGGATGCAATCAGCGCCGTGATAAATGCCACGCCAAGGGGTATGAGCATACGCCCTTCTATGCCGTCAAGGAAGAAGAGAGGCATGAAGCTGGCAATGATGATCAGGGATGAGTTGAGAATGGGGAGGCGCACCTCGGCAGAGGCTTTCTGCACCACCTTAATAACTGAAAGCCGTTTGTCGGAGGGAAGTTGTGCGTTGTCGCGCAAGCGCCGGTAAACATTTTCCACATCCACGATGGCATCGTCAACCAACGAGCCGATGGCTATGGCTATGCCTCCGAGGGTCATGGTGTTGACCGATATGCCCATTGCATAGAGAATCAACAGGGTTACGATGACCGATACAGGGATGGCCACAATGGAGATGATGGTGGTGCGCACATTCATCAGGAATATAAACAGGATGACGATGACAAAGGCGGCACCCTCCAACAGAGATATCTGAAGGCTGGAGATGGATGCGTCAATAAAGTTGCTTTGACGGAAAAGTTCGGTGTCGGCGTGTATCTTGTCTCCATATGTGGCGAGCATGTTGGTGAGCTGTGCGGAGATTTTTTCGGTGAGTTCGTTAGTGGAGGCTCCGTGCTGCTTGACCACGGTGAGAAGTACTCCCGAGGTGCCGTTGATGGCCGCACTGCCGGTAAGCGGAAGCGCGGTAGCGGGGGTAACCGAGGCTATGTCGGCCAAGCGGACAGGCTCGCCGGATGAGGTGTATCCGGCCACAATGTTAAGCATCCGCGTGGTATCGGTGGTGTTGATTTCGGTTTTCACGCTGTAGTTACGTCCAAGGTCGGTAACGGTGCCTCCGGGTATGTTGCGGTTCATTGCCTCAATATTGGCAAGCACATCGCCCAGCACAAGGTTATAGCGAAGCAGTTTCTGAGGGTGTATGACCACGGAATACTGTTTTTCGCCGCCACCCATCACAGTTACCTGCGCAACTCCGGGTGTGGCACTGATTCTGGGGGCGAACGAACGCTCGGCTATGTCGCGAAGCTCAAGCACGGGAATGGAGTCGCTCGTAAGCCCTATAATCATGATTTCACCGAGAATGGATGCCTGGGGGCCAAGCACCGGTTGCTCCACCCCTGCGGGAAGCGAGCCGGAAACGGCACTGAGTTTTTCGGTGACGGCCTGACGCGCCGTGAGTTCGGGCACGCCCCATTGAAATTCGGCTTTGACTACCGAAAAACCGTTCATGGACGAGGAACTTATGCGTCTTACTCCACCGGCACCGTTGATGGCGCTTTCTATGGGGTAGGAT
>CAMWXV010000069.1 GCA_947178305.1 uncultured Porphyromonadaceae bacterium
CCTCCTCACCCCCTAAGCCGCCTACCCACCAGCAAAACACACAAAAAAGCCGAGGCACCCCATAGATAGGGATGCCTCGCAAAGCCCACAAAAGGCCAATATCAATTTTTAGGAGTCCAATTCGGATCCGCGTCCATCACAAACGCATTATTGTTATTGATGATAGCACGAATCAAATCATAAGACTTACAAAAATTCTTATCACCGCTATCACCATTCCAACTTCCGGTACTACGATTCATCAGCACAATGCCCACAGGTATCGGCTTTCGTGAAGGATCCAGCAAATTGCTCAACACATAAGGATTCAAAACCTCGGCAACCACACGACAATGCGCTGCAACAAACTCTTCATCTTCGTTTTTAGCATATCCGCCGATACCACACTTAAAGAAAGTATTATGTATTCCTGACTCATGGATACTACGAATATTTGCAAAATAATTATCAATCGCTTTTTTTCGTGCTTCCAAACCGCCTTCCGCGTTCACATTATCCGACTCCGTACCGCACCAATACAACCCTGCTTCCGGATTATACTGTACAGTTGGGCCGCCCCACTTCATTGATAAAGCATCGGCACCCGGATTACGTTCCACTATCCTGCGGGAGAACAAAGCCGGAACACCATTAGTCCATCCTGTTTCATTTGCAGAAAATCCTTCACCTTCGTTTCCGTTGGTTTTGATTTTAATCACAATCTTACCTCTCACGTCTCCTAACGTCGTATTCTCATCCAATGGTCCTTGGTAGATTAGATCTTTTAATTCCGGATTGGTAAGAGCCTTATTTATGCCCTTCACAAATCTACTATCAGGAGCATATGGATCACTCAAAATAAGATATACAAAATCCTTTTTTTCTGATTTAACATCAAAGTTCATAGACATATGAAGCTCCCTTATCACATATGTTAACGCCGATGTTGGTTCAGGATAGCCATTGCTATTATAATCACCTCCCACAAAAGCAGAAATATCAGACGTTCCCTCTACTTCAAGAGGCACCACATCAAACTCAAAAGCGCGAATACCCTGCTTATACTGCTCTATCAATTTAGGCGAAGCCTGATAGCGTCGCGAACAAGAGCGCCAGGACCCCGGTATGGACAATTCCGAAAGAAACACATTATCATTGATACTGCTCATCCAGCTATCCAATTCAAACGCCTTGCCCCTCTCTATGAACTGAGGCATCTTTGCCCTATGAATAGTTCCTGTTGCCCACTCCACAGTATTAAGCGTCTTCTCATAAACACCCTTGTCGGTTTGAATCTTCACCTTCAAGTCACTGGCTCCGCTAACCTGACCGGGAATCATGAAAAAGCGCACCTTAAGTTGGTCTGCATCGTTTCCGCGACGATACAACTTAGGTCTGTACACCACACCGTTTTCCAACACCACAAGATTCATAAACACCGAATTATCACCATTGCTGATACCACAGACTTCTCCGGTCTGCAAATTCAGGTCAAAATCACCAACAATAGGCTTATTTGCAGTCAAAGTCACATTCTGAATCTCTATGTAATCAGCCTCAGCACCATCTTGAAGCGCATTTCCGGCCGCGGGACCGCTGAGAGTAACCTCCAGCACATCAGCAAGCACCCTGAATCCCAAACCCACAGCATCGTTGGTTTTGGGAACACTCGGTTCGTATGCATACATCAACGCAGCCTCCATATGTGGATTACCCACCAGCACCTTTGCATCAGCGCCATCCGCATCAGGATTCGTAATATGACTGTTGTCTGTATTTGGCCAACCTTTTTTGCCATTCAGTGTTTCTATACCAAACGACACAGGCTGTTGCCCCTTGTCTAATTTCACCTTGAGCGTATAGCTGGACTCCAAAGTCCCTCTGGCAGCATCTATACCACCTACCACCCTTGACGATGGATAAAAAGCCATGAACTGGTGCGATTCTGCCTCGCCCCATTTCACACCTGTCTGACCGCCCACCTTTACCACGCTCGCAGCCACACTGCTGGCATCGGCTATAACATCATCAAAATTGCCATGAGCAGTCACATGATATTCCGAAACCTTTGCTCCATCAGCAGCCTCAGGGCTGAACACAAGCAGATCATCCTCATGCGCTCCGGTATAACTGCCCCAATAAAGCATTTGTGAACCATCCTTTTCATCATATTCACCATACACAGTGCGCGACTGCGGATTCATGGCAATTCCGAAGTTCACTTCATCACCGGCCTCCGGCATAGGCTTACGCTCCTCAAAATCATCCGAGCAAGAAGCTATAAAAAGCGACAGCAATGCAACGCTGCACAACTTAACTTTTTTCATATCCTGTAATCTTTTTGTTTTTATCTAATATTAGGTTAATCCCAGCCCCCTCCGGACGAGAAATCATTGTTTTTTTCAAAATCCTTATCAATCGTTTGACCGCTGATCTCCACATTCGTTGAATTCTTTGTCTCGTCATTAAAATCCACGGAAGATCCGCCACATATCGAAGATTCAATTTCCACATGAGTCACCTCTGTAGCAGGAGCTGTATAGGCTTTCTTTTTTGTTTCCATTGTTATTTAGCTTTATTCATATATAGTCAAAAAAAGGTTCATCATTCGTTGTAAGCACATCACTGCCTCCATAGCTATATGTTAGCACGGTTCTACAATCACAGTAAAAGAAATTATCCCCATTATTCTATTCAATAGATTACAGATAAAAATCAGGCAGATAGTTCAAATTTTGCGTACACAAACAAATAATCGGTTTTTCAATCTGCAAAATTACCATCATTCCCGAAAACAGACAACACCATTAAACATTTTTTCACTAAAAATCCCACCTCACACACCACATAGGCACCCCATGCAGCCTAAGCCCCCCACGCTCCATCAAAACCTCACAACAATATCTCAAAAGCCAACCGCTCACCGCCCTCATACTGAATCTTGCCGCAATAACTAAACCCAAGCCGATCAAGCACCCTCAGCATATACACATTATCAAAATTCGTATCCACCTTAAAACTGCGCACCCTTTTAGATGCGGCCTCAGAAACCACACTCATAAAAGCCGCAGCCAACCCATGCCCCTTGTAAGCATCACTCACAGCAAGCCTGTGAACCACCACATAAGGCTGCACCGACAGCCACTCGCCGTCAAGCCCCTCATAAGCAGGTTCTCCGTCATAAACCACCGCCCCATACACCATGATCTCGTCACCATCAGCAAAAACATACCCATACCCTCTCGCCACATCATCCACGATATGCTCCACATTAGGATACTTATCATCCCACTGTCTGCGACCCTCCCTGAGCATAAGCGCCTTCGCCTGCTCCATAATCACCATTATCTTGTCCACATCCTCAGGCACAGCAGCCCGAAACACATACCTATTCTCCATAAAATCCTCAAAATTTATAACTAAACACACCAAGTCACCTAAGCCGCCTACACACCATCAAAAGCCGCTCAATCCTCCCCATGAAACGCCGAGAAAACCAATGAAGCCTTGGCCGGGCCAACCACACCCGCTATGTCATCCAAGTCAGCCTCCTTTATGCGCTTCACGCTCTTGAAATGCGACAGCAGAGCCGTCTTCGTCTTCTCCCCTATACCCTTGATTGCATCAAGCTCCGACACCGTTTGCGAAGCACTCCTTCGGTTACGGTGGTGAGTGATACCAAACCTGTGAGCCTCGTCTCGCAAATGCTGCACCACACGCAGGCTCTCGCTATTCTTGTCAATGTACAGCGGAATACTGTCGCCAGGGAAATAAATCTCCTCCAATCGCTTCGCAATACCCACCACCGCAATCACGCCTCGCAAACCCATCTCGTCCAGAGCCTCCACAGCGACGCTCAGCTGCCCTTTGCCGCCGTCCACCACTATCAGCTGAGGCAAACCCTGCCCCTCCTCCACCAAGCGCGTATAACGGCGCGTAAGCACCTCCTTCATTGATGCGAAATCATCCGGACCCACCACCGTCTTGATATTGAAATGCCGGTAATCTTTTTTTGACGGTTTCCCGTCACGAAACACCACACACGAAGCCACCGGATTCGTACCCTGGATATTTGAGTTGTCAAAACACTCTATATGGTGCGGCAGCTCTGACAGCCTGAAATCACTCTTCATCCGCTCCAACAAACGCTCCGTGCGCTGCTCCGGATTATTACGCTCCATATGTTTGAGCATATCTATCCTGTTCTGGCGCGCATTCTTTTGCGACACCTCCAGCAGCTTCGCCTTGTCGCCGCGCTGAGGCACAATGAATGTCACCCCCTCCGGCTCCACATCTGGCAATTGAGCCACAATCACCTCCTCATATTTCACATCAAGCTCCTTTGAAATCTCGCTCATCGCATATCCTAACAGCTGCTCCACACTCTCCTCAAGGCGGCGCTTGTACTCCAGTGTCACACTACGCACCACAGCCCCGCGACGCACATGCATGTAGTTTATGAACACATCCTGACCGTCATCGTCCACACCGAACACATCCACATCGGCAATCGTCTGACTCACTATAACACTCTTGGCCGTATACCGCTCCACCAGCTTGTACTTCTCCTTAAGCTCCTGCGCCTCCTCAAACCGTAGCTCCTCCGCAAGTTTCTGCATCTCCGTGCGCAGATAATCCAAAATCTCCGCCATGTCGCCGCGCAAAATCTGCTTCACCCTCTCTATCTGCCTCGCATATTCAGCCTCGCCCACCAATCCGGTGCAGCATCCCCCGCACCGTTTGAGATGATAATCCAGACACAACCTGCCCTTTTTCCTGGCCACATATTCCGGAGTTATGGCATGGCGGCATGACCGCAATTTATACAAATCGCGAATCAAATCAAGCACCACCCTCGCCGCACCCGAATCGGTATACGGCCCATAATATTTGGAGCCGTCCTTTATCCTTTTGCGCGTCATGAACACCCTTGGGAAATGCTCCTTGGTAACCACGATCCACGGATACGACTTGTCATCCTTGAGCAGCACATTGTATCTCGGCTGATACTCCTTGATCATAGAGTTCTCCAAATTCAGCGCATCCTGCTCAGTCGGCACCACGATATACTTCATATCGGCAATGGCGCGCACAAGCAGATTTGTGCGCAACGAATCATGAGTGCGATTGAAATACGACGACACCCTTCGCTTCAGATTCTTTGCCTTGCCTACATAAATCACAGTACCCTCCGAATCAAAGTACATATACACCCCAGGAGTGGTGGGAAGAATACTTATCTTCTCTTCCAGTTCAGCCGATTTCTTATGTTTTGCCATGATAGAATATTAACGTAGACACATCAACATTGTTGCCTCAAAAGAAGCGGAAACACTGGACAGCCCCATTCAAGAGCCATCCGGTGTCCTTATCCATTGAAATCAGATTTGCGATTATCAATAAGTGATGAGAGATGTAACCTCGGCATCAGCAGGCAGAGCCGCGCGACCGTTCAGCATACCAAGCTCAATAATGAAGTTCACATAAATCTTTTTGGGATTCATGCTTTTCACCAGTTCATATACAGCAGCCATGGTGCCACCGGTGGCAAGCACATCGTCATGAATCACCACTATGTCGTCAGGGCCAATGGCATCACGATGAATCTCTATGGTGTCAGTACCGTACTCCTTTTCATACGAAGCCGAAACAGTGTCGGCAGGCAGCTTGCCCGGCTTGCGCGCAGGCACGAATCCCGCGCCAAGCTCAAACGCGAGGATAGATCCGCCTATAAATCCGCGGCTCTCTATGCCCACCACTTTTGTCACACCCTTGTCGCGATAAATCTGCGAAAGGTCCCATCCAATTATGTGCAACGCACGAGGATCCTTGAACGCCGTTGTGAGATCCTTGAACACGACACCCTTCTGAGGGAAATCAATCACATCGCGAATTTTTGATTTGATATATTCCATGATTCTATAATTTAGTTCTTTTTAAAATATTTTTGTCCGAAATTGTTCCACGTGGAACAATTTCAATCTAATCACCTGCCCATCAGCAACAACAAAATGTTGATGTCGCTCGGAGAGATACCCGGAATGCGCGATGCCTGAGCCACGGTCTCGGGATTTATCCTTGTTAACTTCTGGCGAGCCTCAGTGCTCAGGGACTGTACCTGCGAATAATCTATACGCCCGGCAAGCTTCACGTCCTCCAACCTTCGGATTTTGTCAGCAATCACCTTTTCACGGTCTATATACCCCTGATATTTCATCAGCACTTCGGCTGCCTCCACAATCTCATCGCGGCGCGACCCCTCAATGTGAGTATCTATGTACTCTTTCATTTTCGGGAGCGCCTCCGCAAGAACGGCCACGCTGAGCTGCGGGCGCAATATCAAATCGCGGAGCTTCACCGTTTGCTTCAGCGGTGACGACCCTACCCTATCCAACAGCTCGGCAACCTCTGCAGGAGCCACAGATTTCTGAGAACACCACTCTATGAACGCATCTCTTTGGTTGAGTTTTGATTTCATCAGCCCAAAGCGCTCGTCGGTCACAAGCCCAAGCTCATGTCCCCGCGGCGTAAGCCTCATGTCGGCATCATCCTGACGGAGAAGTATACGATATTCGGCTCTGGAGGTGAACATGCGATACGGCTCGTCCACACCTTTTGTCACAAGGTCGTCTATAAGCACACCTATATACGCTTCATCGCGGCCGAGCACAAATGCGTCCTTGCCACAACAGCTGAGATGCGCGTTTATTCCTGCTATGAGCCCTTGTCCGGCGGCCTCCTCATATCCGGTGGTACCGTTGACCTGACCGGCCAAGAAAAGACCGGGAATCACCTTGGATTCCAACGAATGTTTGAGCTGCGTGGGGTCAAAGAAATCATACTCTATGGCGTATCCCGGACGGAAAATCTGCGCGTTCTCAAGCCCCGGAATGGTGGCGAGCGCCCTCACCTGCACATCCAAAGGCAGGGAGGAAGAGAATCCGTTGAGATAAAATTCCGTGGTGTCCTCGCCCTCCGGCTCCAAGAACAGCTGATGCTCTGTTTTGTCAGCAAAAGTAACAATCTTTGTTTCTATGCTCGGACAATAACGCGGCCCGATACTCTGAATCTGTCCATTGTAAAGCGGGCTGTCGGGAAGTCCGGAACGCAGTATGTCGTGAGTCTCCGTATTGGTATACGTGATATAGCAATCACGCTGTTGGAGTTCACGATGTACATCTGGCAGGAAGGAGAATTTATGGAAATCGTCCTCTCCGGCCTGCACAATTGTTTTGGAAAAATCCACTGTGCGAGCGTCAATACGCACAGGCGTGCCTGTTTTCATACGGTCGGTGCGCACTCCGCGCTCTTTAAGCTGCTCTGTAAGGCCGTATGCGGCAGGTTCGGCCACACGGCCGCCCGCAATTTTCACCGGTCCTATGTGCATCAATCCGTCAAGGAACGTGCCTGCGGTGATTACAACCGACTTGGCGGTGAACGTAACACCCATGTTGGTCTTGACTCCGGCCACACGATCACCGTCAAACACGAGTTTAGTGACTGAATCCTGCCATATACTGAGATTCGGGGTGTTTTCAAGCGTGTGCCGCCAAAGGAGCGAAAATTTCATACGGTCGCTCTGCGCTCGCGGGCTCCACATGGCGGGTCCTTTGGAACGATTGAGCATACGAAACTGTATGGCCGTGCGGTCGGTGATAATACCCATTTGACCCCCAAGAGCATCTATTTCTCTGACTATCTGTCCCTTGGCAATACCGCCAACAGCAGGATTGCACGACATCTGTGCAATCTTGTTCATATCCATAGTTATGAGCAAGGTGCTACTGCCCAAGCGTGCCGAAGCCGAAGCGGCTTCGCAACCGGCATGACCGGCCCCAACTACTATTACATCGTAATTAAACTGCATAATGATTTATAAATCAGAGATTCAACTATCAAGCAACGCTAACGCCTCATCTTCATGGGCTTCCATGATTTCACGTTCGCCGGGACCTTTGTCGTTGATGCCGCAAAGGTGGAGCAGACCGTGAATGATCACACGCATAAGCTCTCGCTGATACTCGCAACCCACAAGGCGTGAGTTGGACTCCACGGTGTCAAGCGATATGAACATATCGCCGCTCACCATACGCGACTTACTGTAGTCAAACGTAATAATATCAGTGTAGTAATCGTGCTGAAGGAACTCGCGGTTCACTTCAAGAATCTTGTCGTCGTTGCAGAAAATGTATGTGAGCGGGCCAAGCACGCGGTCATGATTGCGAGCCACCTGCTCAATCCATTGCTCAACAAGAGCCACATCAAAAGAAGGCATCTCTACGTTCAATGCCTCCCAGCTAATCTTGTTCATACTTTATGAAGAATTACCCACAAAAGTAAAAAAAATATCAGTTATCTACAATACGGAACGGGCATGTTGACGAGCTGTATTTTTCGGGCAACACAAAGCAGATGGCAATTTCGTAGGCTATTCGCTATATTTCAATACATTAGCAA
>CAMWXV010000070.1 GCA_947178305.1 uncultured Porphyromonadaceae bacterium
ACTCTAAGGAAGAAGCTGCTGCTGTTGACACTGTTGCTGCTGACACTGTTGAAGTAGCTGCTGAAGTTGACACTCTCGTTGTTGCTGACAGCGCTGCTACTGACACTGTTGTAGCTGAAACTGTTGCTGTAGCTGAATAATAAGTAAGCACATACAACGAAACAAAAAAGACTGAGCCTTTGGTTCAGTCCTTTTTTGTTATTTAAATAAAAAAAGAGGGGTGCTCTCACGAGTGCCCCTCTTTCCATTCATCACATTATGCTTAGTGCATACAGGTCAAGTCAATAATTGGTATTGACCTGTCTTTTCTGCTATGGTAAAGAGCTATAAATCATTTTCATACCGGTCAGACACGACACTCCAATCAACAATATCCCATAAGGCATTGAGAGCATCCGCACGACGGTTTTGATAATCCAAATAGTAAGCATGTTCCCATACGTCAAAGGTAAGAAGAGGAACCAGTCCATCGGTAAGAGGATTAGAGGCATTAGCACCCTTGGTTATAAACAACTTACCATCAGCATCTTTTGAGAGCCATACCCATCCACTACCAAACAAACCAACGCCAGCAGCAACAAATTCTTTTTTGAACTGCTCCACTGAACCGAAATCCCGCTCAATAGCCTTACGTAATTCTTCTTTCAACTCTCCTCCACCACCGGGAGTAAATGAAAAGAAATAGAAAATGTGATTCCATGCCTGCGAAGCATTGTTGAACAAAGCCCCGTCAGACTCGCGGATGATATCTTCTATGGCCATGTCCTCATATCTGGTATCTTTGATAAGTTTATTAAGATTATCAATATACGCTTTTTCATGTTTACCATAGTGATACTCCACTGTGGTTCGGGAAATGGTTGGCTCCAATGCATCAACACTGTAAGGCAACTCGGGTTGTGAATATACGTTTTTAGCGTCCATAAAGATTATTGTTTGATTATTGTATCTGTCTTCAAAACGCTATACACAGTTATTGGTTCAGAAAAGTATCCTAATTACACTTATTTAACAGCTTCAAGCCACTCAAACATATATTTATAAAGCGCGTTACGTAACATAGGCTTTGACAGTACAAGGTCATGTATCCCTCCTTTCACCACCACTGGTGTGACATTTCGGCCAAGCATCATACCATAATGCCTTATATCTTTCACATCCAACACTATGTCTGTACATGACGCTTCGGAGCCCCATTGTTCGGGATTGCTTGATGCAGATGAATACATCAACAAGACCGGAACATTAATAGAGTACTTGTGATGATGCAAATAATCCTGAGCCTGATCAATGGCTCTGACCCATCCGGTTGTCACATCAGGTGATACAGGCAGCTTCCAATCAGTATTGAAGTTCCACTCTCCATGCTTGCTTCTTAACAAGCTCTGACTATAAATGTCGGAATCGCCTTGAGGAACAGACATATTGGGAAACACTCGTCCCAAAGCACTTACAAAAGGTACCAAATGCTCTTTCCAACCAAGATTCCAATCAAGGAACGGACTGTTAAGTATCAATGCATCAACAGGTGCCGCAGAATTGCACGCCAAATAATAGCTGGCCAAAAGGCCTCCTGTAGAATGTCCCATCAGCACTATCTCATAGTTTCCTCCGCGTCGTGCCGCCGTCAATACAGAATCTACATCCGGAAAATACTCGTTCATGCTTCGTATATCAAACTTTCGCTGTCCCTTCATTATGCTACGTCCATAGTTGCGCAAATCTACAGCATAGAAATTATAACCTTGAGCCACAAACCGCTCTGCCATTTCTGACTGAAAGAAATAATCATTGAATCCATGTATGTAAACAACCGCCCTGCCCTTGTTCTCAGACGCAAGGAGACGGACAAGAGTACACCTCACTCCTTCATTGTAACCATATCCTTGATTTACATACCGCATCTCAAACTCTCCACCAAGTATATCACTATGCCAATTTTGTGCCATTGACACCAATCCGCACATAATACAAAACAAGAAAGAAATCGTTTTTTTAATCATTTGATTCATATTTATTGACAAAACAAAGATACACGAATTTATTGAAAACAACACCCACCTGTCATAATCCAACAAAGCACAACAGCTCAAACAGCTTCATTAAAGTCCTTTGATAATATATTTGAATTATAACACTTAAACGGGCTTATTTTCTAAAAGTTTTGTAAAATATTTGTCCATAACAATATAATCACATATATTTGACGCAAACTATAAATAAACCCGAAAGTCATAACCACTTATACTCATGACTGACATTACAGCCGTTTTTACTCATTATATAGAGCATTACGATAGCGTGGATATCGCCGAATCGGAGTTTAAAAAACATTTGCACGAAGATTCCGAGCTACGTGTTGCGTATCGTGACTGGTGCCACGAGGTGGGTAGCTCTGAAAAAAGAGGATTCTTGGACTTCTGCGAAGAGTATCTTGACAACAAAAACAATATTTGGGATTCATTAAGCAGCGACTATGACGAATAATCTTGCTAAAAATCGCCGTGTTCCTGCCGAATGGGAACTACCTGTAGCCATTATGGTAGCATGGCCTCACATGGACACAGATTGGCAACATATGCTTGACAATGTGCAGACGTGTTATGTTGATCTCATCACAGCTATAACCAAATGGCATTCCGTGATTATTGTGGCTCCTGACATTGATTCTGTGAAGCCTTTTTTGAACCACATTGATCCTAAAAAACTGATATATTTCCAAACTCAGACCAACGACACCTGGACTCGCGACTATGGAGCAATAGCTGTGGAGGATAACAACAGTATATATGCAGCTGATTTCTGTTTCAATGCCTGGGGAATGAAGTTTGCAGCCTGTTTTGACAATCTTGTCACTCAAAAAATGTGCGACTCCGGTCTTATCACATCAGAAAGGCTGAACTACAGAAATTTTGTTTTAGAAGGAGGTTCAATAGAGAGTGACGGCCAAGGCACTCTGCTTACCACTGCCGAGTGTTTGCTATCTCCCAACCGCAACGCTACAATGAGCAGACAAGAGATTGAGGAGTATCTCAAATCAGAACTTGGATTCACTCATCAATTATGGCTAAGACATGGATATTTGGCCGGAGATGACACAGACAACCATATTGACACGTTGGCTCGCATAGCTCCATACAACACTATTATCTATGTGGGTTGCAACAATCCAAATGATGAGCATTTCAATGAGCTAAGCCTCATGAAACAAGAACTTATGGCATTCAGAACTCCACAAGGAGACCCATACTCTCTTATTGAACTACCTATGCCCGACCCTATTTTTGATAATGAAGGGCTAAGGTTGCCTGCCACTTATGCCAATTACCTTGTAACTCCAAACGCCATATTTATGCCCGCATACGGACAGCCTCAGAATGACGAGTTGGCTGCACAGATTGTGCAGATGGCATTTGGTATGCCTGTAGAACAAATTGATTGCCGTCCATTGATACAACAGCATGGCTCACTCCATTGTGCCACCATGCAAATTCCATTAAAATCATTGTGCATAGAATGAATAATCTAAAAATAGGTATAATCCAGCTTTCAAAAACTGCTGATATCGCTGCCAACCGAGCAAGATTAGCTGATGAGATTCGATGTGTGGCATCTCAGGGTGCTCAGCTAATTATAAACCAAGAGCTACACGATTCGTTATATTTCTGTCAACATGAGGATGTTAATGAATGCGACCTGGCTCTGCCTATTCCCGGTGAAGCTACAGAATTTTATTCAGCATTGGCCAAGGAACTTGGCATTGTCATTGTCACATCTCTTTTTGAAAAACGTGCTCCAGGTCTATATCACAATACCGCAGTGGTATTTGAACGTGACGGATCCATTGCCGGAAAATATAGAAAAATGCATATTCCTGATGATCCGGCATACTATGAGAAGTTTTATTTCACACCCGGAGATCTCGGTTTTCGCCCCATTAACACTTCGGTGGGAAAGCTTGGAATACTCGTTTGTTGGGATCAATGGTATCCGGAGGCGGCACGACTCATGGCTCTGCACGGAGCCGAAATATTGATATATCCTACCGCTATAGGCTGGGAAAGCACAGACGAGGAAGAGGAAAAGACTCGTCAGCGCGAGGCCTGGATCACAGTGCAACGCGGTCATGCTGTGGCCAACGGTCTTCCATTGGTAAGCGTCAACCGAGTTGGGTTTGAGGCAGATCCATCCGGCCATACTGCGGGTATACAATTTTGGGGAAGCAGTTTTGTAGCCGGGCCTCAAGGTGAGTTCTTATATCAAGCACCTACAGACAAAGAGGCTTCTGCCGTGGTGGACATTGATATGCAACGCTCGGAACATGTGCGCCGTTGGTGGCCATTCTTGCGTGACCGCCGAATAGATGCATACGGTGACATTACCCAACGATTCATAGACTGAAAAACAAAAAAGCTCCATATGGAGCTTTTTTGTTTTTCAGTCGGATATGCTTCCCGGTAGTTCTCTACAATTGTAACGCGAAGCCATTATCTCACCGTAGGCTCCAGCAGTCCGGAATGCAAGCAAATCTCCACGTTTGGTTATTGGTAATTTAACGTCACGATCAAATACATCTGAGGATTCACATATCGGACCTACTACATCATAAGTTTCCTCTTCGGAGGATAGTGATGTCATATTCCGGATTTCATGATGAGCCTGATACAACGCTGGTCGAATAAGGTCGGTCATGCCAGCATCAACTATCACAAATTTCTTGTTCAACCCCTTCTTTACATAGAGCACCCTGGAGACAAGAGTGCCACATTGCGCCACAATGGAGCGTCCAAGCTCAAAATGCAGCTCCTGCCCTGGACGCAAATGCATATATTTGTGAAACAATGAGAAATAAGTCCGGAAATCGGGGATCGGCTCTGCATCTGGGTTATCATAGTTCACCCCCAATCCTCCACCAACATTTATAATCGGGAAATTTATGCCTAAGTTACCATAGTAATCCTGTAGGTTATTGACCACGTTGCAAAGCATCCTGAACGGATCACTTTCTGTGATTTGTGACCCTATATGAAAATGCAATCCACGCAAGTCAATATGGTGTGACGCTACGCAACGGTACACAATGGGTTCAAGCATCTCCACACTTATGCCAAATTTATTTTCAGCAAGGCCGGTGGTTATATAGCTATGTGTGTGGGCATCAATATTGGGATTGACACGCAATGCTACCGGAGCTTTCACTCCCATAGAAGCCGCTATGGACTCAATGACATCAAGCTCTGCTTCGGACTCAACATTGAGGCATTCAATTCCATGCACCAAAGCCAGTTGTATTTCGTCATCACGCTTGCCCACTCCGGCAAACACAATCTTATCAGGAGAGAAACCTGCATTCAATGCTGCTTGTATTTCACCACCACTGACAGCATCCACTCCAAGTCCGGAGTTTAATATATGCTTAAGAATTAATGGATTGGCATTGGCCTTAATGGCATAATGTACTTTGAAGCCGGGGTAGTTGCTCATGTCGTTCAACACACCGAGTGTACGATCCAAAAGTTTTGTGTCGTAATAATAAACAGGTGTGCGTACTCCGTTCGGAAGATTCATGGAAAAATTTTGCACCATAATCGTACCAAACAACTATTTATTGAACAACCGCTCGCTCAGCAAATTCAGAGCCTTTATTTTGTCACTCTTGCGCACCAACAGAGATATATTATAGTTGCTACCGCCATAGGATATCATGCGTACCGGCACATCTTTGAGGGCATTAACCACTTCTGCTTCAAATCCGCGGTTTTGCCATTCCAAATCTCCTACAACACATATTATTACCATATCCTTATCCACTGTCACCGTGCCAAACTTTTTCAAGTCGTCAACAATAGCTTGTAGACAAGATGTATTATCAATTGTAACCGACACGCCGACTTCTGATGTCACAATCATATCTATGGAAGTACGATGGGTTTCAAAAATCTCAAATACCTTGCGTAAGAAACCATAGGCAAGCAGCATCCGTCCGCTCTTAATCTTTATGGCTGTAATATTGTCTTTTGCAGCAACGGCTTTGATTGTGTGAGTGGCTCCGGCATTATAAATCACAGTTCCTTTTGCATCAGGATCCATAGTGTTGAGTAACCTCACAGGAATATTATTGAGCTTGGCAGGAAGCACACACGTGGGATGGAGAATTTTAGCTCCAAAATAAGCCAATTCGGCTGCTTCTTCAAAATGAAGTTCACTTACGGGACGTGTGCCATCAACAAAGCGTGGGTCATTGTTGTGCATTCCATCAATGTCAGTCCATATCTCTATTTCATCGGCATGCATTGCGGCACCCAACAGCGATGCAGAATAATCACTGCCTCCACGTTGCAAATTATCCACCTCACCATAAGCGTTTCGGCATATAAATCCTTGAGTTAAGATAATCTGGGCGTCTTGATGAGCAGAAATGGATTCGTTGAACTTCTCACGAATAAACTCCGTGTCTGGTTCTCCGTTTTTATCTGTTCTCATGAAATCAAGAGCCGGCAGCAATACTGATTTCACACCTTGCTCCTTTAAATAAATATTCATTAACGCGGTGCTCATCAATTCGCCTTGCGCCAAAATTTCTTTTGCATCAAGCGAGCTGTAACTACGTTCGTTGAGACCACGTATGAATGATATACTCTTTGCCACGGCTTCGGTTGCTTCCTGAACCGCATCGGATGTGGAATACAATTCGGCAATAACTCCTGCATATTTAATTTCCAATGCGTTGAGTGTTTCTTTCGCGCCCACAGCATTACCCTTGCTAAGATAGTCTGAAATCTCCACAAGAGTATTCGTGGTACCGGACATGGCACTGAGCACCACCACATTCCGACCTCGCGAAACAATCAGATTTGCCACATTTTTGATACGTTCAGCCGAGCCGACTGATGTACCCCCAAATTTCATTACTTTCATATCTCTGTGTACTATGTGTTATCAACTGCAAAAATACAGCGGCAAATTTTATTCAACCAACTGCTTGCCTTCACATCTAACCATTCGTGCCGGGAACTGGTCTACGAATGAGTGATTATGTGTGGCCATGATCACGGCTGTGCCAGATGCTGCAATATCATGAAGACGGCACACTATATGCCGAGCAGTTTCAGGATCAAGGTTTCCGGTAGGCTCATCAGCGAGCAACAGTTTCGGATTATTAAGCATGGCTCTTGCTATGACCACACGCTGCTGCTCTCCACCGGACAATTCGTGTGGAAATTTATATCCTTTGTTGAGCATGCCTACCTCTTTGAGCACTTGCTCTATGCGCCCCTCAATATCGGTAGCGTCACGCCATCCTGTGGCATTAAGCACAAATCTAAGATTATCTACCACCGAACGATCAGTAAGCAATCGGAAATTTTGGAAAACAACACCTACTTCACGTCGTAAATATGGTTTTTCCTTGCGCTTAATAGCATTTAGGTCATATTCAAGTACGCATGCCTCACCCGATGCTATCGGTACTTCGGCATACATGGACTGGAGTAATGTGCTTTTACCAGAACCTACTTTACCAGTAAGATACACGAACTCTCCCTTGGCCACCTGCAAGTTCACATTGCGTAGCGCTATAAGCTCCTTCCGGTGCAAAGCCACTCGCCTGTAGTCCACAATTGTATCCAATGCAGCCATACCCACAAGAAAATCAATAACCCATTTCAGCTAAAAACTTGATACGCACAAGACGAATCTCATCTTCTGTGTACTCATCGCCAAGTTCTTTATATGCTGTGGACAAGTCACCTTTCTCACTCTCCTTGAAATGCTCATAGATATCATCCTGCTGATCGTCGTCAAGAATATCATCCACGTAATAGTTGATATCTATTTTTGTTCCGGCATTCAAAATACCTTCAATATGCTCAAGAAGTTCATCAAAGTCCAAGCCCATGGAATTAGCAATCTCATCCAACGGTATCTTGCGGTCAATAAGATGCACTATATTTATCTTCACCTTGCTCTTATTGGGCACGGTGCGCACTTTCATATCCTCCGGACGCTCTATTTCATTGTCTTCTACGTGTCGGCGAATCACGTTAACAAATTCTTGCCCGTAGCGACGAGCCTTGCCCATGCCAACTCCGGATATATCAGCAAGTTCCTCTACAGTAATTGGATATGTGGTGGCCATTGACTCCAATGATGGATCCTGAAATATCACATACGGAGGCAGTCCTAACTTTTTAGCCACCTTTTTACGCAAATCTTTCAATATGGAGTACAATTCAGGGTCGGCTGCACATCCGGCTCCACTTTTCACCACATCCACTACCTCGTCTTCATTGAACTCATTGTCTTAAACAAC
>CAMWXV010000071.1 GCA_947178305.1 uncultured Porphyromonadaceae bacterium
GTGAGGAGGTTGGTGAGGTATGGTGTGGGGGCGATGTTGTTGGCGCGCTGGAGGTAGGGGCGTGCCTGATGGGGGTGGCCAGTGAGGTGGAGATAGTTGCCAATGGCGAGGAGGGCTGTGAGGTTGTCGGGGTTGATGGCGAGGATCCGATGGTAGGTGTCCATGGCTTGTGCGTACTCTCCGGCCAGTGTGTAGCCTGATGCGAGGTCGGCAAGATATTGCTGGCTGTCGGGGAGGCCTTGGAGCATGATGCCGGCGTAGGTGATGATGCCTTGTGGGTTGCGCCTGAAGATGTAGTATTGAAGCAGGTAGGCATCAATGGTGCGTTTGAGCCAAGGGTGGTTTTGCGGTATGTTGGAGAGGAAGGTTTCGTATAGGTCGGCCCGGCCGAGTGATATGCTGCGTGTGCGTACTCCGCTGATGAGGGAGTCTATGGGCACTCCGTGTTCAAGGGCTGTGTTGAGGAGCTGTTGCTGGGGTTGGGGGCGTTGGCGCATACCTTCGGCTATTATGGCACGTGCGTAGAGTGATGCGCTGTCGGGGCAGAGGTCAAGCATGAGTGTGAGCATGGCTGATGCGCTGGCCCATTCTCCGAACTCGGCGAATCTGGTGGCTTTGGTGTCAAGCGTGGCGAATCGGGCGGCTTGTGTGGGCTCTGCGGCGTGCAGGTGGAGGATTGGTGTTCCGAGGAGGAGAAATGCCGTGAGAAGGGCGTAAAAGCGGTTTCTGGATGGTTTCAGCATCGGATGTCGTAGTTTATTACGGATTCAACGAGGTAAAGACCGATTATGTCTTTGCGTGGCACTTCCATGTCGTCGTAGTCGGGGTTGGCGCTGCGTAGCAGGACGAGGTCGGGGTCAGAAGGGTGTCGGCGCAGGTATTTGACCATGCGGTAGTCTTCAAGCATTATGACGTAGATCTGTCCCCAAAAAATGCAGTCGGTGTTGGCGATGCGTCTTATGGCGACGAAGCCGCCGTTGTTGATGACGGGTGTCATGCTGTTGCCCGAGACGCGTACTATCGCGCAGTCGGGGCCTATGTTGGGGAGGGCGATGCATCCGACGATGCGGTCGTCGGTGAGTAGGCGACTCAGTTCCACGCACCCTGCGGTAACGTCAAGGTCGTAGACGGGGACGGGGTTGCATCGTGCTGTGAGGGGTGGCTGCTCTGTGATGGTGTTGTGATGCTCGGGGCGGTCAAAGGGGAGTCCGATGCCGTCGGCGAGCCATGATTTGGATACGTTCATGTCGGCCACAATGCGGTTGATCAGGCCTGGGGTGATGGGGAGTTTGCCACTCAGATGCTTGCTGAGGTTGGCGGGGTCCATGCCGAGCCGGCGGGCAAAATTGGCTTGCGAGAGTCGCGACTGTTCAATGAGATAGCGTATGCGGTCGGAGATGTGGGTGTGGGACATGGGCTTAGTTTTTTGCAAATATAATGCACAAGGGGTGGTGGAATGGTGCCCATGGGGATTAAATTGTGTTAATGGTGCGGTGTGGGTGAGAGTATTGCGGTGGTGATTACGGTGCCAGGGATGTGCAGGGTGTGGGATATGAGCCATGTGCGTCCATCTGGTGTTGCGGCCTGCAAGGGGTGTGCCTGAGGGTGCGGCAGACGGATATGGTGAAGCGGGAGTCCGGGTGTGCGGGCGGCTTTGTAGACGGCTTCTTTGATGGTCCATGCGAGCAGGAGCAGGTGGGGTGTTGCAGACCAAAGGGGGAGTTCAGATGCGGAGAGGTATTTTGATGCCACGCGTTGGAGCTGTGGACGCGATGTTTCGGCATCAATGCCTATGTGCGGGGTATCTGCCACTGCCATGGCTGCTATGGTGCGGCAATGGGTGACGGATATATGGCGACAGAAACCGGGTATGTAGGGTGCGCCATCTGGGTGGTGTGCTATTGTGGCTTGGGGGCCTGCGACTTGTTGTGCAAGCGAGAGTGTGGCAGTGCGTTCGCATTGCCGCTTTGTGGTGCGGTCGGCGGTTTCGGCCGGTATGGGGATAGTGAGAACGGTGATCATCGGATGGTTTTTGATGCGTGGATGAGGTCACGGCGCACTGCACGGAGTATGGGGGCTACGGAGTCGGGGGATGAGTGGTGAGGCTGTATGTAAAGCGCTCCGCTGACAACCCATTGCGGAGAAACGGAGATGAACTGAACCGGTGTGACTGTGCCGGAGGGGGTGAGGAGTATTTGGGATTCGTAGCCTGAGGGGGAGGTAAGCTGTGTGATTTCCGTTGGGTGGCCTCCTGTGTTGAGGCTCATGCGTTCGGTGCGGTTGCGTATGATTTCGTGGGCCGTTTGTCCGGTGACGGGTGTAATGGTGCAGTGGAGCGTGGCTTTGTAAGCGGGGTATGCAGCGTTGATCCAGATTGATTCTGTGTGGCTTGAATCAATGGTGGTGTGTGCTGCAGTGGGGAGCTCAAAGTGGATGGGGATGAGTGGCACGGCTGTGTATACGGAGTCGTGGACGGGGATTCTCGGGTAGGCCATGGGGCGTGGCACGGGGGTGTCTCCGCTGCGAGAGCATGAGACGAGGATGAAGAGTGCTGCAAAGATGAGGGTCAGTCGCGGGCTCATTGTGCCAACGGTTGCTGGATTTCGGGCATGACCTTGACTCTTACGCTGACAATACGGTGTGCCGAGATTTCAAGGATGAGGAATCGGCAGTGTCCGTAGACGAGCGGTTCTTTCTCTTTGGGGAAGTCGCCTTTTATGGCGAGCAGCATGCCTGCGAGGGTTTCGCAGTCTTCGGCCACGGGGGAGTAATCGTTTTCGTTGAGCCCGGTGATGCGGAAGAAGTCGCTCAAAAGGGTTTTTCCTTCAAAGATGTAGGTGTCGTCTGGCAGACGTTTGTAGGTGGTTTCCTCTTCGTCGTATTCATCGTTGATGTCGCCGACGATTTCTTCAAGGACGTCTTCAAGTGTTACTATGCCTTGGGTGCCACCGAATTCGTCAACAACGATGGCCATGTGTATGCGTCGGCGGCGGAAGTCTTCAAGAAGGTCGTCAATCATGCGCGATTCGGGCACGAAGTATGCTTCGCGGAGCAGTTTCTGCCATTGGAAATCGGGTTTGGCTTTGCCGATATATGGGAGAAGGTCGCGAGAGTAGAGGACGCCTTGGATGTTGTCCTGAGTGTCTTTGTATGCGGGCAGACGTGAGTAGCCTGAGTTGATGACTATGTCCATGACTTCGTCAAATGTGGATTGTATGTCAACTCCGGTCATGTCTACGCGCGGGGTCATGACTTCGGTGGCAGTGGTGTCGCCGAAGCGTAGTATGCCTTCAAGCATCTCTTTGTCGTCGGGTGTTTTGACATCGGTGATTTCAAGTGCCTGAGAGAGGTCGTCGGCTGTAAGATCGTCTTCTTTCTTGGTGACTACTTTGTTGACTATCACTGAACTACTAACCAACAGTGAGGATATGGGCCAAAGCATGGTTGTGAGGAACTGTACGCCGGGAGTGGCGAACCGTACCCATTGCAGATTGCCGGCGTTGGCGGCAAGTTTGGGGAGTATTTCACCGAAGAGAAGTATAAGGAATGTGAGTAGTACGGTCTGTAGTATGAAGCTGAGAATCTCGGGCATGCCGGCGAATATTGGCCCGAGGGCGAAGTTACACAGCACGACGATGGTTACGTTGACCAAATTGTTGGCGATGAGGATGGTGGCGAGCAGCCGTTCGGGCTGACGAATCATGGCGAGCGTTTTTTCGCCCCATGGAGTGTTCTCAATATCCTCGCTCTGCTGTGGAGATATGGAGAAGAACGCGATTTCGCTGCCGGAAACAAATCCGGATAGACACAGTGCCAAAACGGCACACAGAAGCGCAATGATTTCGGGCGCGCCAAAGGAGGTGGGGATGTTGACCGTCACGAAGCTGAGCAGTGTCGCGAGAGGGTCAATGGTAGGTAAAGGATCTAAGTCCAAAGTTGTGTAATTTAGTTAGACAAAACTGTGCAATTATGCTGCACACGAGCACAAAGGTACAAATAACTACCGTTTAAACTATCAAAAAAACGAAAAAATTAAGGATGGATTGGTGAGTGTTGGTGTGAAATTCGTAGCTTTACACGATTTTTTGAATTTAGAGCGTGTTTAGCTTCAGATTATGGATACAGAGAAACTAAAAAGAGTGCTGCCGTGGCGCAGTGTGACAGGTGTGCTGGTGTCGGTGGTGTTGATGGCGCTGGTGTCGTTTGTGTATTTTTATCCGGATGCGTCGCAGCACAATGTGCTGAGGCAGCATGATATGCAGCAGGGTGCGGCCATTGGCCAGGAGGTGAAGGCCTATTATGAGGCTACGGGCGAGAGCAGCCGCTGGACTGGATCATTGTTTTCGGGTATGCCGAATTTCCAGATTTCGCCTACGTACAGCAGTGACGGTTTGAGCCGCTGGATAAACAGTGTGATGGGGCTGGGGCTTCCGGAGCCGGCCAATCTGCTGTTTATGATGATGGCAGGTATGTTCATACTGCTGCTGGCGATGAAGATGCGCTGGTGGGTGGCGCTGATAGGTGCCATTGCGTATGGTTTTTCAAGTTATTTCGTGATTATAATCGGGGCGGGTCATTTGTGGAAGTTTATCACGCTGGCTTATATCCCGCCGACGATAGCGGGTGTGGTGCTGTGTTACCGCGGCAGGTATTTGTCCGGGGGCGCGTTGGCGGCTCTGTTCGGTATGATGCAGATTTCCAGCAATCATGTGCAGATGACTTACTATTTCATGTTTGTGATAGCTGGTTTCATGGTGGCTTATCTGATAACGGCGGTGAGGAATCGTGCTGTGGGTCAATGGCTCAAGGGGACGGGTGTGCTTGCTGTGGCCGGAGTGCTTGCGGTGTGTGCCAATCTGCCGAGTCTGTACTATACTTATGAGTACTCAAAGGAGAGTATGCGCGGCGGGCACAGCGAGTTGACCCGCAAGAGTGATGCGGCGAATGCCACTTCGGGTCTTGACCGCGATTATATCACCCAATACAGCTACGGGGCAAGCGAGAGTTTCAGTCTGCTTATTCCCGATATAAAGGGCGGTGCTTCAATAAAACCGGAAAAGGGTGAGAACAAGATGCTGACCCTTGCTGACGAGGATGGTGTCAAGGAGCTGATAAAGAAGGGTGAGCTGAATGCGGATGAAGCTCAATACATGCAGTATCTGAGCCGCTATTTCGGTGAGCCGGAGGGTACTAACGGTCCGGTGTATGTTGGTGCGCTGATATGTGTGCTGTTTGTGTTGGGGTGCATTGTGGTGCGCGGGCCGCTGAAATGGGCGCTTGTGGTGCTTACGGTGCTGTCAATCATGCTGGCGCTCGGGCGTAACTGTATGTGGCTGACCAATCTGATGATTGATTATATGCCGATGTACAGCAAGTTCAGGACTGTGGAGAGCATATTGGTGATTGCTGAGTTCACGATGCCGCTGCTGGCAATGATGGGTTTGCAGCAGGTGCTGTGCAGCGGTGATGCCGCCGAGGCTTGGAAGAGATACAAGAAGCCTGTGTTGTGGAGTTTCGGTATTGTGCTGGGGCTGTGTCTGATGGGTGTTGTGTTTCCGGGATTCTACGGTTCGGTGATAAGCGATAATGACCGTGCCGTGGATGCGCAGTTCTCGCAATATCTGCTGAGTCAGGGTGCAGATCCGCAGCTGGTGCAGATGTTCAGCCTCAACAATCCAAGGATTTATGCCGCTGTGGAGAGTGTGCGCGAATCTATGGTGGCGGATGATGCGATGCGCAGTTTTATGATAGTGGCGGCCGGATTTGGGCTGCTGATGCTTTATTTCAGAAAGAAACTCAGTGTGGGCGTTGTGGCTGTGCTGATAGGAGTGGTGGTGTGCGGTGATCTGTATATGGTGAACAAGCGCTATCTGAATTCTGACAGTTTTGTGCCCCGCCGATTGGCGAGCGGGCCGATGTTCACTCCCACTGCGGCTGACCAAGTGATACTGGCTGATACGACGATGAATTTCAGGGTGCTCAATATGCCGGAGTTCTGGCAGGCCCGTCCGTCGTATTTCTATAAGAATCTGGGTGGATACCATGCGGCGAAACTTACCCGCTATCAGGATTTAATAGATGTGTATCTGCAGCCGTTTGTGTCGGGCAGAGGCGGTGACGGCGAGTGGAATGTGGTGAATATGCTGAACGCCCGCTATATTGTGGACCATAATGGCCAACCTATCCAAAATCCTGAGGCGATGGGTAATGCGTGGTTTGTGAATGAGGTGAGGTATGTGGATGGCGCTGATGCGGAGATGTCCGCTTTGGGTACGATAGACCCTGCGACAACGGCTGTGGCAGATGTGAGGTTCAAGGATGTTTTGGGTCTGGGCGCTGCCAAGATGCCTGGCGATACCATATTTGAAACCAGCTATGCGCCGAATCGCTTGACTTATCATGCCGAAAGCGCCAAGGGTGGTGTGGCTGTGCTGTCGGAGATTTATTTTCCGTGGGGATGGCATGCCACGATTGACGGAAAGGATGTGGAGATCGGTCGTGTGAACTATATGCTGCGCGCTGTGCGTGTTCCTGCCGGTGTTCATACTCTGGAGCTGAGATATGAGCCTCAGTCGCTCAAAACCACTACAAGTGTGGCCACTGTGGCGATTGTGATGATATATTTGCTGCTTGTCGGTGCTGTCGTGGTGTATTTCGTGAAGAAGCGATGACGCTGCACAGGAGTGCGTTTAAACGGTGGCTGGCTACTCCACGGTTGTGGTGGCGCGCCAAGGGGTTCGGTGTTCATTCGCCCAGCGCATATGATTATGTGCGCGGGGTGGTGAACGAGCGGTGCCATTACTATGCCTATGAGCGTGTGGATGAGTTGGCTCGCGGTGCCGGTTTGAGCCGGCACACTGCGCGGCTGCTGATGCGTGTGGCTTTGAGAGAGGGCAGTGCGGAGATAGAATGTCATGGTGTGCGTCCTCAGGTGTGTGAGATTGTGACTTCGTGGAGCAGTGATGCCGTGGTGACGGAGCGTCCCGGAACGGAGTGCAGTATGGTTGTGGTGGGGTGTCAGGAGATGGATGAGAAGCGCGTTTTTAGCTCCGTGGAGCGCGTGATGAGCGGCGGCGGTAGTGTTGTGCTGCTGGATGTGAACAGGCGCTGTGGAGGCTCTAATGCGATTTTTGAGGGGTGGCTGGGTGAGTGCTCGCGTTGCGGTGTGCTGATGACTGACGGAAAAACGGCTGTGTTGCATGTGGTGCCCGGTGTGCCGGGTCAATATTATGAGATGAGGCTATGAGGGAGCTGCCTACGATGTCGCGTCTGATGGATGCTTATGATGCTTATCTGCTTCTGGAGAGAGGTCTGAGCGAGAATACTCGTGTGAATTACCGCAGTGATGTGGAGAAGCTGATTTGCTATCTGGCTGACGGTAAGACTACGCTGAGGGATGTGACTATTGAGACTCTACATAATTTTGCGGCTGATTTGCATGACTTGGGGGTGTCTACGCGGTCGCAGGCGAGGATTATTTCCGGGATTAAGTCGTTTTTCAAGTTTCTGAAGAATCAAAGATATATTGAGTATAATCCGGCTCATCTGCTGGAGAATCCGATGGTGGGCCTGTATCTGCCTGAGGTGCTTAGCGTGGATGAGGTGGATGCCATGTTGGCGGCTGTGGATTTGAGGTGTGCTGAGGGTCAGCGTAACCGTGCGATAGTGGAGACTCTGTACAGCTGCGGGTTGCGTGTCAGTGAGCTGGTGAATCTGGAGCTTGGCAGGGTGTTTGCGGATGAGGGGTATATAATTGTTACCGGCAAGGGAAGCAAGGAGCGTCTGGTGCCTATAAGCGGCTCGGCGCTGCGTGAGATCTCGGCTTATATGAAGGAACGTGCGGAGATGAATATCAAGCCTGGCGAGGAGCAGATATTGTTCTTGAACCGCAGGGGCAGACGTTTGACGAGGGTTATGATATTTTACATCATAAAGCGTTTGGCGGAGCTGGCCGGGATAAGAAAGGAGATTTCGCCGCATACGTTGCGTCATTCGTTTGCCACTCATTTGCTTGAAGGTGGCGCGAACCTGAGGGCGATTCAGCAGATGCTTGGGCATGAGAGTATTGCTACGACGGAGATTTATCTGCATTTGGATCGTTCTCATCTCAGGGAGGAGATTCTGAAGTATCATCCACGAAACAGGATTAATTGAAAACAAAAAATGCTGCTCAACGAGCAGCATTTTTTGTGATATATGGTTGGGAATTAATATTCCTGCCAAGGGGTGATGCCTATGCTGTTGACGGGGCGTGCCACGAATGCTTTGACGAACGCGAGCGCGAGGCGGGCGTTGGTGAGCAAGGGGG
>CAMWXV010000072.1 GCA_947178305.1 uncultured Porphyromonadaceae bacterium
GCGAATCAGTTAGCGTAACAGCCGATGCTATCGCATCGCCGGCCACTTCACCAAACTCTTCAAAAGCCTTTATGGCTGCCTCCTTATTACCGGGGATTTTACCTTCTGCTATATCACAAATGTCCTTTGGCTCGTATTTATGATTAATATCGCCTGAGAGCTCTCCGTACACACGCTTGATGGCACGTATGGCAACACCCTCTTCCACAATTACCTCCGGATGGTTCTTATGACGCAGACAGAATGTTTCCACACATGAATTGTTGCCACGGTTGAGCTTTCCGTCCACGACCATACCTATGCCGAAACCGGTACCGAAAGTGTAACCAAGCAGATTGGTGTATGTGCGGGCGCACCCCATGGCCGCAAGCTTTTCATTGATTTCAGGCAATGCACCGCCGATAGCTTCACCGAAAGCAAATAGATCGCCATCGTTGTTGATATACACCGGTATACCGAACTTTTCTTCAAGAAACGGCCCGAGCGCAACACCATCACGGAAAGAAGGGAAATTGGGCAGATAACCACCTATAATCCCGTTGGGATAGTCAGCCGGCCCGGGGAATGCGAAACTTATAGCCACAGGCTTTTGGTCAAGCTTGGCTATGATCTGCTCAAACCCCTTGACCATAGTGGCCAAACAGAGATCCAGATCCTGCGCATTAGAAGGCATGGTGATAGGATCTACAATAAATTCATTAGCCTGCATGGCTCCGAACACAAAATTAGTGCCACCGGCATCAAGTGTAATAACTATACGTTTATCAAACTTATACATGGTAAAAGATTATTAATTATTAATTCAAATCAAGATACACACCGGCCACTATGAGCGCAATGTAAAGCACGGAAACAACAAAGCCACAAATCACGCCTGCCAAAGTCCATTTTTTAGCTTCGCCAGAAGCCTTGTGCGCTCCGGCAATATCTCCCATAGCAAACTTGGACGAAACGGAACTGGCCTTTATGATACCTACTATACCAAATGGCAAGCAGCAAAACAGTGTAACCAAAATGGACTCTGTGAGCCAGGTTCTCGGGCACACTTCCATATTAGTGGAGCCAGCAGAACGAGTGTTACCGTTGCCCTCAAACATTGGTGCAGCAGCCGGCGTCCCGGAAAACAGCGAAGCTAATTCAGGCACACGTTCCGCCGGGGCCCAATCACTCATCCCCTCTCGCCATACCGGAGTGGTGCGAGTAACACCACGAGCGGCCATCTCCTCAAGAGAAAACGGACCGGCCTGCTGATTATTTTCTACAATAAAGAATTTCATAACTATATCTATTTTTTATTTACTAACCTTATCTGGATTACGGGCTATAAATTCCTTCCACGATTTGCAGGATGAAACCGCTGCAGCCGGCTTGGAACTCTCATAGAAATGACACAACGCAGCAGCCAACGCATCAGTGCTGTCAAGCTGGGGCAACAGTGATTCCGTAGGAATAGTGAGTATACGCCTCAGCATCTCCCTGACCTGCTCCTTTGATGCAGCACCATTGCCGGTAATAGCCATTTTTATTTTACGCGGTTCATACTCTACAATAGGCACATCTCTGCACAATGCCGCAGCCATAGCCACACCCTGCGCCCTGCCCAACTTAAGCATACTTTGCACATTCTTGCCAAAGAATGGAGCCTCAATAGCCATTTCATCAGGCAAATATTGCTCCACAAGTCCAAGCACACGCTCATAGATACGACCAAGACGACGATAATGACTTTCAAACTTGTTAAGCTCTATCACCCCCATGGCTATCATATGCGGCTTGCGCATCTTTATGCCCAATATCCCGTAACCCATCACATTTGTGCCAGGGTCAATGCCTATTATGATACGGTCGTAGGCTGCAAGATGGGAACAAGAACGCACTTCGGAAGTCATAAAGGAAGAATGTCCATAAACGATGAGAAAAACAATACTTTTTGCGGATGCTTCTTCATTATATCGCTGCGCATAACAGCCCCATGCCCCTCGTCATGCCATCGACGGGCATTCAACGCATTTTCAGCCTTTAGCTGAACGGCATAAGTAAGCATGTCAGGCTCCACGCTATGCTCCACAAGCATCAGATGAGGTGATGTGAAAATACCGGATGCCGTGGCTTCAGGTATATACGTAGAACGCACCCAATCTAAAAAAACGGAGCGAACCGATATATGCACATAAAATGTAGTATTGAGATGTATCATAATTGTCAGCAAATCTATTACACACTATATTTATAACGCATAAACCGCAACAGGAATTTCAGATGCCGCACAAGAGTGGGGAATGTTCCATAGTAATGACACATGATATGGAATCGCTCCATGAGGCTTCGCCTACGGTTTGCCGTTGTGACTCCTTCACTAAGATAATCTATCAACACTTCGGGCAGATACTGATTGTGCCGAGAGTGCTGAAGACAGCGAATACACCACTCATAATCGGCCGAAAAACGATAACGCAAGTCATACGGCACCGCGATACGAGCAAGCACCACAAACGCTTGATGACACACCAGCATTCCTTGGGCAAACGATTCGTATGACAAATGCTCCGGAGCGGTCAGATGCCGCGCGCCGATACGTTTTCCTTCAGCGTCCACAATATCCGTCTGACCGTAAAGCACTCCTGGAAAATCATGTTTCACGGCGGCTTCCGCTATATGTTGCAAGGTGTCAACAGTATGAAAAGCATCTCCGGCATTCAAAAATATGAGATATTTTCCCGACGCCATATTAATGCCTTTGTTCATGGCATCATAAATGCCATTATCTGGCTCTGACAACACTTTTGTTCGCTCAGAGGCCATTGCGTTCACAATCCGTAGCGTATCATCGCTTGACGCACCGTCCACTATCAAATGCTCGTAGTCACAACACGACTGCCCTGCCACACTCTGCATGGTACGGATTATGGTAGTGGATGCGTTATAGCATACGGTTATAATGGAAAACAATGGCTGCATACAATGTTATTTGAACTTTTTACGATTGAATATAAACTGTGTACCAAGATATTTTTCACGAACCACCGGATTTTCAGCAAGTTGTTCAGATGTGCCTTGAAACAGAATCTTACCATCAAACAACAGATACGCACGGTCAGTGATGGACAGGGTTTCAGGAGCATTATGGTCTGTGATAAGAATACCTATATTCTTCTCTTTGAGACTGTACACCACTTTCTGAATATCCTCCACCGCTATCGGGTCCACACCAGCAAACGGCTCGTCAAGCATAATGAATTTGGGGTTGATGGCAAGGCATCGCGCTATCTCGGTACGTCGTCTTTCTCCACCCGACAACTGATCGCCAAGATTCTTGCGAACATGTTGGAGCGAAAACTCATCAAGCAGGCTTTCCAGCTTCTCTTTTTGATATTCCTCTGATGTTTTGGTCATCTGAAGCACGGCGCGGATGTTATCCTCCACCGACAATTTACGGAACACTGACGGTTCCTGAGCCAAATAACCTATACCATATTGCGCCCTACGATACACCGGATACTTGGTAATATTCATATCATTAATGAATATCTGACCCTCGTTAGGTATTATCAAGCCTGTGGTCATATAGAACGTGGTGGTTTTGCCGGCTCCGTTGGGGCCCAAAAGACCAACGATTTCGCCTTGCGTCACATCTATAGACACATGATTGACCACAGTTCGCTTACCGTATTTCTTCACCAGGTTCTCTGTTCGGAGCACCATGCGGTCAGGTGTGCCTTTGGGATGTGAAACATTGTTGGCAGCAACATCATCGCCCAAGTAAGGCGGACGCTGCTCGGCTTCAGGTTTTTCCAACTCGTGAAGTGCAGGCACATCTTCTGAGATGTATTGCTTGTCGTCGCGTGTGATGGTTATAGCCATAACATCATATTATTCGTTACAACGGCGGGCTTTGCGGAGACGAGCCTCAATATAATCGGTCAGCAGGTTTATAGCCACCATATTGTTGCCACCTTGCGGCACTATAAGGTCGGCAAAACGCTTGGACGGCTCAATATACATGGAGTGCATGGGCTTGAGCACTTCTTCATAACGTGTAATCACCATCATAGGAGTGCGACCACGCTCAACACAGTCACGCGCAATAACACGAATCAGCCTATCGTCAGCATCCGCGTCCACAAACACTTTCACATCCATCATGGAACGCATCACTGGATCGGTGAGTGCAAGAATGCCTTCAACTATCACCACATCGCGAGGTTCCACGTGAATGGTTTCGGGTTGACGCGTACAGGTAAGATAGGAATATGTGGGCATCTCAATAGACTTGCCCTCCTTGAGCTGCTTGAGATGTTCAACAAGAAGAGTCCAGTCAAAAGCCGCCGGCTCATCAAAATTGATTTTACTACGCTCCTGAGGAGGAATATGGCTCGAATCCTTATAATACGAATCCTGCGGAAGCACCGCCACCTCACCAGGAGGCAGACTGTTGATTATTTTATTTACAACGGTGGTCTTGCCGGAACCGGTGCCACCAGCTATTCCAATAATAAGCATAAACGGTAGTTTATATACATTTACACAAAGGTACTAAAAATCCATAAATAGACACGAAATAATGACATCAAAAAATATTTTAGCAAATTACAATGCCCTATATCTCGCCAAAAAACATTAAATTCGCGGAGAAGTTTTTATTTACGCGTAAAAATCACCAGAAATGAAATACGTAGGAGCCCACGTGTCAATGTCGGATGGCATAGCCAATACCCCTGTCAAAGCCAATGAAATAGGAGCCAAAGCATTTGCACTGTTCACTCGGCAACCACAGCGATGGAAATCGGCGGCATTAAAAAGCGCCGACATTGAAGCATTCAAGAATCATTGTCTTGAATTCGGATACACCTCCGACCAGATACTGCCTCACGACAGTTTTCTGATAAACCTCGGTGCTCCAGATTCCGAAAAACTGGCCAAGAGCCGTGAGGCGTTTCTTGATGAGTTCAACCGCGCACATGCTCTCGGACTCACCATGGTCAACTTCCATCCCGGCAGTCATCTTAACGAGATAGCTCCGGAAGCATGCCTTGACCTGATAGCCGAGTCAATAAACATTGCCCTTGACCAAACCGAAGGTGTGAAAGCCGTAATAGAAAATACCGCCGGCCAAGGAAGCAACCTCGGATTCAAGTTTGAGCAGCTGGCTCATATAATAGACAAAGTAACCGACAAGAGCAGAGTGGGTGTATGCATAGACACGTGCCATTCGTTTGCCGCCGGATACGACTTTGGAAGTCCGGAAGGATACGAACACACTTGGAATGAGTTTGACCGCATAATCGGGTTCAAATACCTATGCGGCATGCATATCAACGATTCAAAAAAAGGACTTGGCAGCAAAGTTGACCGCCACGAATCATTGGGTCTTGGCACTCTTGGAAAAGATTTTTTTGAACGCTTGATGAACGACCCTCGCCTTGACAATATACCATTGATACTTGAAACCCCAGACGACACGATTTGGGCTGATGAAATAGCATGGCTATATTCGCTTGTCAAAGGATAGAATACCGGAAAGACATATCATACTTACATACCAAAAAAACGCATTTTTCAAGTTTATGAACAAATTCACAAAACCTAATCTCGGATTCTGGAAACTATGGAATCTGAGTTTCGGATTCTTCGGAGTGCAGATAGCATATGCCCTCCAAAGCGCCAACATCTCGCGAATATTCGCCACACTCGGCGCAGACCCTCACAACCTCAGCTACTTTTGGATTCTGCCTCCACTGATGGGCATAATAGTGCAACCATTGGTAGGAGCGGCATCCGACCGCACCTGGAACCGCTTTGGCCGACGACTCCCCTATCTTCTGCTCGGCGCTGCAGTGGCCATCATAGTAATGTGTCTGCTTCCCAATGCCGGCTCTTTAGGACTGTCAATAGCCGGTGCCATGACATTCGGGTTCATAGCATTGATGTTTCTTGACACATCAATCAACATGGCCATGCAGCCGTTTAAAATGCTTGTGGGTGACATGGTCAATGAAAAGCAAAAAGTTCTTGCCTACTCAATCCAAAGTTTTCTGTGCAATGCAGGCTCCTTGGTGGGGTACCTTGCACCTATCACACTCACGGCCATAGGTATCAGCAACCTTGCTCCCGCCGGCCAAATTCCCGACTCTGTCACATTTTCATTCTATATCGGAGCCGCGGTACTGTTGCTTTGCGTTGTTTACAGTTTCGCAACCATCCGCGAGATGCCTCCGGCGGAATATGCACAATTCCACGGTATCACAAAGGAACAAGAAAAAGAAAGCAGCTCGCTGGTACATCTGCTCAAAAACGCACCCAAAACATTCTGGACAGTGGGACTTGTGCAATTCTTCTGCTGGGCAGCATTCATGTACATGTGGACATACACCAATGGCGCTATAGCCCACACTGTATGGGGCACCTCCGACACCACATCGGCAGCCTATCAGCAAGCCGGCAACTGGGTTGGAGTATTGTTTGCCGTTCAGGCAATAGGTTCTGTGATATGGGCCGTGGCAATCCCGATGTTCCGCAGCCATAAATTAGCCTACTCACTAAGCCTTGCACTCGGTGGCATAGGTTTCATATCAATCTACTTCATCACCAATCAATACGGACTGTTCGTATCGTACTTCCTCATAGGATGTGCCTGGGCTGCAATGCTCGCCATGCCATTCACCATACTCACCAACTCATTGTCAGGCAAAAATATGGGCACCTATTTAGGTTTGTTCAACGGCACAATCTGCGTTCCCCAGATAGTGGCAGCTGCACTTGGTGGAGCCGTTCTATATCTTGTAGGCGGTAGCCAGGTGTCAATGCTCGTTCTTGCCGGCATACTGCTCATCATAGGCGCAGCCGCCGTGTTCAACATCAAAGAAACCGTGGCCGAATCCACAGCTTCAAAATAAGCTGAAATATCTTAAACAAATAGTTAGAAGAGGCTCCAGCTCACTGTGAGGCCGGCCATCACTATTGATACCATTGACATGAGTTTGATTAGGATATTGAGGCTGGGGCCGGAGGTGTCTTTAAAAGGATCTCCCACGGTGTCGCCAACCACGGTGGCCTTGTGTGTGTCGCTTCCTTTGCCTCCGAAGTTACCTTCTTCCACATATTTTTTTGCATTGTCCCAGGCTCCACCCGAATTTGCCATAAATATGGCAAGCACAAAACCGGCACTCAAACCACCAACAAGCAGACCAATGACCCCTGGAACACCAAATATCAATCCTGTAACGATTGGTGCCACAATGGCAAGCACAGACGGAAACACCATCTCTTTCTGAGCTCCCTTGGTGGAAATCTGCACACAGCGGGCATAATCGGGTTCCGCCTCTCCGGTGAGAATACCTTTGATGGTGCGGAACTGACTACGCACCTCATCCACCATGTGGCTTGCTGCACGACCAACGGCATTCATAGTAAGGCCACAGAACAGAAACGCCATCATAGAACCGATAAACATACCGGAAAGCACCTTAGGACTCATTAGGTTCACTTCGTAATAAGCCATGAAATCAGTAAACGAGGCTTCATGAATGTTCACCACCCTGTCGCCTATCTGAAGCATGGTCTGACCGATACGGTCAAGACCGATACGAATCTCCTCAATATACGATGCGAGCAATGCAAGACCTGTCAAAGCAGCCGACCCTATCGCAAACCCCTTACCGGTGGCTGCCGTGGTATTGCCAAGCGAATCAAGAGCATCGGTACGTTTGCGCACATCTTTGCCAAGTCCGCTCATTTCGGCATTACCGCCTGCATTATCCGCAATGGGGCCATAGGCATCCGTGGCCAATGTGATACCGAGAGTGGAAAGCATACCAACAGCTGCTATACCTATTCCGTAAAGCCCCATAGCCACATTTGAAAAATCAAATCCTGAAGCCAGCCAATAGCTAAGAATGATGCCCACCACAACAGCCAACACAGGCACAGCAGTGGAAATCATGCCGAGACCCACTCCCGATATTATTACCGTGGCAGGCCCTGTGGTACCGCTTTCAGCAAGCTTCTTTGTCGGCCTGTAGGATTGGGATGTGTAATATTCGGTGCTGCGGCCAATCACTATGCCCACGAGCAATCCCACTACCACTGAACAGCCTATCAAAGCCCAGTTCTGCAACTGGAGCAACCAAAGGATAAGGAATGTGGCACCGACTATGAGCACCGAACTGAGGTTCGTGCCAAGCGAAAGTGACCCGAGAAGATCTTTCATCGTAGCGTTTTCCTTAGTGCGCACACAAAATATACCTATAATGGAAAGCAGTATGCCCACAGCGGCTATAA
>CAMWXV010000073.1 GCA_947178305.1 uncultured Porphyromonadaceae bacterium
GTGGCGCACTTCTAAGATATTACTTGTGGCGCATTTTTCAGTTAGAATTTACAACTCCAGTATCTTCAGATAACGGCCCACCGTGTCCTTGTCCGCTCCTATCGCTGCCGCGAGCTTTCTGGTGGAGGCCACGAACTGGCCCGGCATTATGTCGATTGTCGTGCCCTTTATCGGGTAAGTGTCTGCCGACCGTTGGACGCGGAAAAGGATTTCCAGCCAGAGATGGACCATCCTGCTTTCGGAATAGAGCCATTCCACGTTGCGGAGATAATGCAGTACGGGTATCCATGATAGGTTCATTCCGGCTGTCTGTATTCGTTAAATATTAATCAGGAGGCATCATCGCGGCGGGAGGCTACGGCATCTGCGTCCTCGCAATACAGGTCTTTGGGAAACACCACGCATCCGGCGATACGCTCAATCTCGGTCTTGCAGAAAGACGGGATGCAGCAGCATCCGGCCTTCCAGTTGTAGAATGTCTTTCTCTTTATGCCCTCGCCACAGGCTCGCACGACAGCCGTGACGAAAAAGCGGTGGTCGGTCGGGGGCAGCGTGGCGAGATAGTCGTTGAGGCATCTGGAGTCAATCTCTTTGATCTGTTGGGTTGTCATAACTTTGTCTTTTAATATAAGGTGTATCAGGTCTTCCGTTTTTTTTCAAGGGATGGGAATCCGGCGCGTTCCCTGACATCATATAATGAAAGGTAATAACGCCTCCCGTTGCGTTTCGCTTTCAGGGTGCCGTCCCGTATGGAATCACGCACCCTCTGTTCCGAGCAGTGCATTATCTCGGCTGCCTCCCTGACTGTTATGGGACGGTCCGGCGGCTCCGGAACAGTGATTGTACGCTTTATTTCCTCAAGGGTGTTCTCGATCCTCGTGAGCCTCATCGTTATTCTCCGGTCTTCACTCATAATGGCATGTTTTTATGTCCTGTTAATTTTTCTTGTTAGCAATCATTAGTTATATTTAGAAAAATGATTATCTTTGCAATTAGAAATAATTAATCTAAATTAGTTGGTTGTATTAACACTAACAAACATATCATGCGAAATGATTGTTTGGATTGTTATTATTGGAAATAACTAATCGGATTGATTAGAAAATATAAACATTCAGTTATGGAAGATATAAGAAAAAGGATAAGACAGGCTATGGAATGGCTGAAAGATAACCGGCTGTTCGCATCCAACCGTGCGATAGCGGAAAGGATGGGCTACAACCCAAGCGTGGTGTCGCAGGTGATAACGGGTAAATCCAACGTGTCGGAGCGTTTCGTGAAGAGCCTGTGCGGTGTATGCCCGACATTGAATTTCGGGTGGATATGGAGCGGCGAGGGCGAGATGCTGCTTGAAAGTCCCGGCAGGAAGCAGGAAACTGAAACAGGGGCGGCGTCGCCACCCCCTCAGTTGGACCGCTTCTCCTACATCCTTGCGGATATGGCGGAGATAATGCGCAACATGACATCAATGATGGTGCCCCTCAGCAACCGCATCGACAGGCTTGAGCAGAAGGTGGAGGTGCAGGCACGCGAGATTGAATCGCTGCGTGGCCAACTGGCAGGACGCGGCGACGCCGCCACTTCCCGGAGGAAATGACGGCGCCGCCTTTCGTGTGAGTATATGTGCAGATCTATTTCAGCTTGCCGAAGCCCTGTATTACGCTTGTCTGGAGCACCTGGGCGTATTTCTCGGTCATCGTCACGTTGGAGTGGGCGAGCATCTTGCTCACTGTCTCGATGCCGACGCCCTTTGTCAAGGCCCATGTCGCGAAGGTGTGGCGACCGACGTGCATGGTAAGGTTGATGTGCAGATTAGCCATTTTAGCAATCAGCTTCAGCTGGTCGTTGCACTTCTGGTTGCTCATCAGGTCAAGGTTGTAGTCATACTTCTTAAGTATGGCTATCGCCTTTGGCAGTAGGACTATCGTGTAGGGCATACCCGTTTTCATACGCTTGTCGCGTATGCAGTAGTCGTCTCCCTGCATGAACACGTCAGACTTCTTGATCTTGACGAGGTCGGAGTATGCAAGTCCCGTGTAGCATGAGAATATGAACATATCGCGCACCTTCTCCGTCATGCCGTAGAGTTCAAGAGCCTCCACCCGGTCGCGCTCCTCTTCTGTGAGGAACTTTATACCCTCCGACTTGCCGCGCGGTATCCTCATGCCGTCGTATGGGTTTGCCTCCAGCTTCTCAAACTGGATGGCCTCGATGATGTACGGCTTCAGCCGCTTGTGGTAGCCATGCACGGACGACTGAGCCGTAACGCGCTTGCGTATGAAGTCGTCCCAAAGGCGTATGTTCTTCGGCGTGAGGTCGCAGAAGAAACGGATAAGTCCGAACTCACGGAGGCAGTTGAGCATCACGAGGTGCTGTCGGCGTGTGGACTCGGTGACGGGGCGCATGTAGATACGCTCTTCGAGCCAGTCGAGGAAGCTCGCCGACGATCCCTGCACTTTTGTCTTCTTTACTTTTTTCAGGAGCGAGAGGTCATACTCGCCTTTCTTGGATGCGATGGTTGACATCTTTTCGTGAAGCCCGTCGTACACCCGGCGGATCTGCTCGTTCAGATGGTCGGCCTGCGGATGGTTCACCACCTCCCTGCCGCTCCACTGCTGCTTGAGGACTGCCACGCCTGTCGAGAGGCGGACACGCTCGCGATTGTACGACACCTCTATCTCCACGGTGCCGGGGTTGGCCGCCGAAGCCTTCTTGCGACGGTCGAAAATCACTTTGATCTGGGGTATTCCTGCCATAATTCAGTGTTATTAAAGGTGATACATTATCTTCAATCGGTTTGTGGTACACGGAAAAGCGTGTACCACACTGTTCGGAAAATGTACCACAAGTGTACCACACACTTGTCTAACGCCTTTTTCTGACCGGGTGTTGCCCCCTCCGATTCTTTTGGGACACTTTAGCACAAAATAGTAAATATCAGAGAATTGGATGCTAAAAACGGCATCCCGGCCGGACATGTGGCGGAATGTGAGAAACGAGGCTGATATTTGACGGATCCTGTGGTACATTTGTGGTACATTTTTGTGGTACATCCACGAAATTTGTACCAAAGATAATGTGCTAAATCGAGACTAACAAATGCTACAATGGACTACGGACAGGAATGGCACTGATTGCTAAACCTTTCTAAATCAGAAAATTATAAAATTGCTAACGACTGCTGTCCAGCCACTTACAGACACGAAAAAAGGGCCATCAAATGATGACCCTTATGTGATCCGGATGCGACTCGAACGCATGACCGTCTGCTTAGAAGGCAGATGCTCTATCCAGCTGAGCTACCGGACCCCATAATTAGTATTTCGGTGCAAAGTTAGCTATTTGCACTGATTTGCGCAAATTTTTGTTACAAGGAAAGTTGCGACAACACCTGATGAATCTTGTCGTGGGTGGTTATACGAGTTGGCACCAACGGCAAACGCAACTCATTTTCTATATACCCCATGGCATGAAGCAAACACTTGACTCCGGCCGGATTGCCGTCCACAAACAGCAAACTGAACAAATCGGCAAACCTATGATGTATCACACGGGCGCTGGCATAATCACCCTCAAGTGCCAATCTCACCATTCTTGAGAACTCCTTGGGAAATGCGTTTCCTATCACAGATATCACTCCCACGGCTCCGAGAGTAATCAAAGGAAAAGTGATACCATCGTCACCGGAAATCACCATAAAATCAGGATGTTTGTGCTTTATTATCTCATCCATTTGAGTAAAATTACCCGAAGCCTCTTTCACTCCTATTATATTAGGATGATCCGCGGCAAGACGCAATGTCGTGGCAGCTGACATATTCACACCCGTACGACCGGGCACATTATAAAGCAACACCGGCAGCGGCGAAGCCTTAGCTATGGCGCTGTAGTGCTGATAAATGCCCTCTTGTGACGGTTTGTTATAATACGGCACAACCGACAATATCGCCGAATACCCTGAAAAATCTCCATGCGTAAGCTCATCCACCAACGCAGCCGTGTTATTGCCTCCGCAACCTATGATCAACGGCACACGACCGGCCACCTTTTGCTTCACAAACTCTTTTACCTGCACCCTTTCATCACATGTAAGAGTTGCCGTTTCAGCTGTTGTACCAAGCACTACAAGAAAATCAATACCACTGGCTATTTGGTATTCTATCAAGCGCTCTAATGCAGAAAAGTCTATGGTTTTGTCTTGTCGAAAAGGGGTTATAAGGGCAACGCCCATTCCTTGGAGATTGACAGATGGCATATTGAATAGATTTTTGTCACAAAATTAAGCATACGACACTTAAATGCCAAATATTTTAGAGCATGTTTCCTATAGCTTGGCTAACTCAAATATTTGGTTCGGGCTATCCACTATCTTATCTGCATAGTGTGCACGCAACTCTTCCGCTGTACGGAACCCCCATGTTACACCGACCGAATATACACCGGCACGCCTGGCTGTTTCCATATCCACACCCGAATCTCCCACATACAGCACTTCCGCCTTTGGTGTCGGACATTTGCCAAGAATTTCAAACACTATTGACGGATCCGGCTTCACTGGCACACCCTCCTTCTGACCCTCAATAGCCGCCCATTCTATGGTAGGGAAATAATGACGCACCAGACGATCCACCCCCGATTGATATTTGTTGGACGCCACAGCCACAGAAATCTTATTGGAACGAAGCTCCTGCAGAAGCTCCACGATTCCGGGATACGGTTCTGTCAAATCACAGCTATGAGCATTATAGTATTCAAGAAAATGAGGACGCAATCGCTCCACGTTCTTAGGAGTGCGCATATCCTCAGGCAATGCCCTTTCAAACAGCTTGGTTATACCACCGCCCACAAGATTTTTATACACATCCGTGGCATGAGTCGGAAATCCACAAGCCTTCAACGCTTGATTTGTGGCTGTAGCCAAATCTGCTATGGTATTGAGCAACGTACCATCAAGGTCAAACACAACTAACTGTTTCATATCAAAAAGGATATCCCACTGAAAAGTGCAGCGATGTGTCACGCTTCCAGCGGGGATGAATAATAGGCCAACGCTCCTGATTGAGCGCTGGGTTATGAGCTTTGAAACCAAGGTCAAGCCTGAGCAGGAAATATGTGAAATCCATACGCAACCCCACTCCGTAAGCAGCAGCAAGTTCCTTGGCAAACGAGCGGAACTTGAACACCCCCCCGGGCTGATTCTCATAATTACGTATGGTCCATATATTGCCTGCATCAACAAAAAACGCGCCTTCAAACACCCAAAAAAGTTTCATCCTGTATTCCAACGACAAATCCAGACGAATATCACCGCATTGGTTGATGAAATCTGTCACAGAATTTCGGGAATCATATGTTCCAGGACCAAGAGTGCGTACACTCCATCCACGCACTCCATTGGCACCTCCGGCGTAAAAGCGCTTCTCAAATGGCAGCACCTGAGAGTTGCCATAAGGCACCCCTATACCAAACCCCACATGAAACGCCAACGAATGACGCGGAGTGAAATTATGAGCTATGGTGTAATCCACCTCAGCTTTGGCATATTGGGAATACTGTATGCCAAACAACTCGTAAACACCATTTTTTCTCTTCTGATGACTAAGCGAACTAACTGCATACAGAAGGTTGCCGGCCACTTCGCCGGAAGCACGCCAACTGTACACATTGGTCTGAAACGGCTCCTTGCGCAGAGTTGACGATGCAATACGCTTGTTGGTACGCCTGTAAGTATATCCCATTCGCATTATAAAATGGTCCTCATAGCTATATCGCAACAACGGATTTGTCGGCGCTATCTGATTTATAAAGTCAATGGTGCTTTCCGGAAGATACACATAATTTATATCAATCAAATCAAACGTGCGACGTTCACGACCCTGACGGGCAGTCCATTTATATTTCCACGCCGCACCGGCTATAATGCGGGTATACTCAGGACGCTCCTGATAGTTGAACGACAAAGCCAGCTCTGTGCTTGCCTTGATTCGGCGCTTATATCCACTCGACAGTAACGGAAACATAAACTTTGGAAAAGTGATACCCATTTCACCGGCAAATTCGGTATAGCGGTCATTGATAAGCCCCGACAGATTGCCCGACAGACTTTCATAGTTAACCCTGAACTTCGTTGTAAGCAGATTGGATCGGTGCGCAAGATTACGGTGCTGATATGTCAACCCCACACCAAACCCGAAATCACCTTCCGAGTTAGTACCTTCTACCTCAAACGACACCCCTTGTTTCTTGTTACGGCTCAAATAAATATAAGCATCCAACCATTGCTTGCCATCAACCTCCGGACGAGGCAACAACTGGATATTGATGCTTTTAATTATGCCAAGTTGCGCCAACTGCTCATAGGTACGATCCACCATACTTGTTCTGTACATCTGCCCGGGAACAAGAAAGCATTTCTCCACCAGCACCGATGGACGTATATATTGATCCTTCCCGTATATCACCTCAACGCCCTTGTAAATAATGGTATCTGAAGCCGACGCTGTATATCCTCTCGGAGTTGTGATACCGGTATCATCTGTCACGAATACCACTTTGTTTATATAATAACGAGAATGAAACGCCGCAGAGTCAGCCTCATTGGACCCCAACTTACGAGGCGGTTGCACCTTGAGCGTAAGATCCACATCCTTGCTTCCTTCGGCCGTGTCGGCATAAAATGTAATATACTCCTTAGTAAATGCATAGTACCCACGGTTGCGCAATCGTTCAGTAATAAGAGCCCGCTCGGCATCAAGCTCAGTTCGGTCAAGCAATCCACCCGCTTTAAGAGTAAAATTGAGAGAATCACGCATCACCACCTTAGCCAAAGCCGTATCCGGAATATCATACGTTATTGACGATATTGTATGCGGCATACCAGGTGACAGAAGATATCGCACCTTGATTTTCTTCTTTTCCGGTCGGGCTATGGTATCCACATTTACCTGTGCATCCATATACCCCTTGTTGACAAGAGCCTGACGCAACTGATGCTGCGACGCAGTGGTGAGATCCTGACTGTAAATAACCGGGGGACGACCCATTCTGCGCAACCACTTGTTATACCACTTCGTTGAATCTCGTCCTGAAAGATTGTAGGTTCCAAGTTGTAGTTTGGCAAATCCCAACACCTTGTGGTTAGGTGTTTGACGAAGAAAATTATATAAATCCGATGTGGACACATCCGATGAATCCACAACAACAATCTTCACATCATCAAGCAACATTTGCCCCTGCGGTACATGACGAGTAGTACTGCATCCCGCAACACATACTGCCGCGCACACAACACAACACAGCCGCATCAATATGTGACAAGCCAATTTCATTCAAGCTACAAAGTTAGCCCAAGACCTCCTAATCATGAAAACATTTTTCAAAAAAAATCCGTAATTTTGTCGCAATTTTTATCCTATTCATCACACCAACATTCCTATGAAGCCCTTTTTCGCCTTGCTACTCACCGCTTGCTCCATCGTATTAAGCCACGCAGCGTCCAATTCCCAAAAAGTTGACTACACACCTCACTTTCACGGAACACTACGCACACGCCTTGAGGTCAACACCACACATGGCGAATACCGCTTTCAGGTACGAAACGCCCGCTTGAGCCTTGACGGCAAGATAGCATCATGGGCCGACTATTTTGTACAAACCGACCTTTGCGACCAAGGAAAAATGAAAATACTTGATGCGTGGGCACGCATCACCCCGACCAAAGGACTATCCTTCCAAGCAGGGCAATTCAGAATACCGTTCGGCGTGGAAACATTCCGAGGCCCTCACACTTATGTATTCGCCAACCGGTCATTTATGGGTAAGCAGATATGCAACTACCGCGCGGTAGGTTTCAAATCCGGCTATACATTCGGCACCATACCTATGGGCATAGAAGCCGGAATTTTCAATCCCACCACCATAGGCGACCACTCCGGATGGAGCAAAGACCTCGCATTCGGTTCCAAACTGTGGTACAAACTCCACAATGTAACATTCACCTCCGGATTTCAATCCATCCATCCATCCACCGTGCGCGCAAATCTCGTGGACGCGTCAATCGCCTGGCACACCGACCGTTGGCAGATAGAAGGAGAATACATGTACGAATACTACGCACATAGCGCACACAAACCCGCCCACAGCTACGTGGCGTTCGCCGACTACCGCATGCAAATCAAAGCATGGAAATTCAACAGATTATCAGTCCAGGCTCGTTTTGACGGCATCACCGCCCACTCCTCCTGTCTATTATACACAACAGACGCTGCCGA
>CAMWXV010000074.1 GCA_947178305.1 uncultured Porphyromonadaceae bacterium
GTGGAGAGACTCCTCTATATAAAATATGGTCTATTCGGAAATAAAATCTGTTGTCGTGATATGTTATGGCAGGGCCAAGGGCTGCATCGCGGTATGCATCGCGCATGTCATGCCCCATTAAGGCGCGTTGTGCATAACATCCCGGAATATCATTGAAATCACCGCAAACAATTACCGGTCCGCGAAGCTCATTTATAAAATGGCGTAATTTTATAGCTTGTCGCGCACGAGCCTTGAATGCGACTTTCAGTTTGTGTAGCAGGGTGTGCTTTACTGTATCCATGCTCACGGATCCTCCATCGGTGAGTTGTCTGTACAGATTCTTGTCATCGGAGTTGAGTCCGATTGATTGAAGATGCACATTGACAATAGTTATTATTTTCCCGTTGATATCCACTTCGTAACATTCTGCATGAAAGGATTGAGTATCGGCAATATTGACAGGTATATATTTGACCGGGTATTTTGATAGAAGCCCGACATAACTGTTTTTACCGCATGCAATGTAAGGATACGCAGTGCGTAACGCATTCAGAGCCTCTGTTGACACTTCAGGATATTGTGGTGAGTGAAGGTTGTAAGCCTCCTGATACGCTATGATATCGCATCCCGAATCAGCCATATATTGTACTGTTCTGGTGCGTGGTTCTTTTTCATTTGAGTCTCGGTCATGAAGATTGTTGAGTTCCATGACATTATAAGTCATGAGAGAGAAGCGTGTAGTTGGATTACTTGCTTTTACCAGTTTGGGCGCGTTGAAATTCAGCGGACATATATTTAGTATAGGACCTGCGCAACAAGCTATAATCACAATATTGAAAATCACGGCTTTCCAGCTTATGAAGCAACTTGAAACCAACGCTATGAGCATTAATGGCAGAAAGAACGGAAATAGCATGGATACCAAAGCGGGAATCACGCTTGATTCAGGGCTTACAGTGCCTCCGAATGCCGATAGCAGAAATACTATGGCCAATAGCAGATTGATTGCGGCGAGAAATATGTGCCAAAGTCTTTTCATTTTCCGCGACTGACTTTAAATAGAACTCTGCGCTCTTCTGGAGACAGGGAGCTGTGTCCGGAATGGCGTACTTTGTTTATGATACTGTTGGTGGAAGGGTATGAATTTTCAGCTTGTTTTTGTTTTGATGTAACGGGGTTGAACCGCCACTGTTTCATTTGCCACCCGGCCACAATGCCGAACACAGCACCTCCAAGGTGTGCTATATGACCACTGAAATCACCTGAAACAATGCTTAATGCGTCCACTATTATTATGACTGCGGTAATCCATTTTAGTTCAACATTGCCGATAATAGGCAAGAGTGTATTGCGGTGAGGTTTGACGATAGTGACAGCCACAGCCACAGCCATTACCGCGGCAGAGGAGCCTATCAGGGCATTTCCAGCCACCGCTCCGGTCATGGCATAAAATATGCCGCCACATAATCCACCATATATATATATCCGGTGGATTCGCCATTTACGACCTTGCGGCATAATTAACCCGAACCAACAAAGCCAAAGAATATTTAGCAACATATGTAATACATGTGTGTGTATCCACATATATACAAACAAGGTCCAAGGTCGGTTAAGCATGGCGGTTGCGCCGCAAGGAAGTTCGCACCAATATATTATGGCTGTTGCCACGTCGGGTGACCATATCATCAGAATGCGCAATATCAACCATGCAGACAGATTGATTGCCACAAGGATGCTCAACGCCGGATGGTAAGTTGCAAGTTTCTGAAGTTTATACATATCCACCAAACCCTCCTAAGGAGCCTTTTTCTTCCAATAGTATATTATGATGAATCCGAAAATCATACCTCCGAGGTGTGCAAAGTGGGCTACACCGTCGTTGGCTTGGCTCATTCCTATCAGAAGTTCTATCACACCGTAGGCCATAACCATCCATTTAGCTTTTATCGGTACAGGAATGAACATAAAGTATAGTGGTACGTTTGGAAACAGCATTCCGAAAGCGAGTAACACTCCATAGATTGCCCCGGAAGCTCCTATGGTGGCAAGTTGGTTTATCATACCTTGCACCTGAATGTCATTTATATTCTCTTGAAGATATGCGCTCATTTCATGAACACTGACACCGTTTAACGGAGCAAGTATTTTCGCAAAAAAACCTGGCCATGTGAAATACCAGACCAATTCTTGAATCAAAGCAGCACCGATACCGCATGATATATAGAAAAATAGGAATCGTTTGCTACCTAATGTGCGTTCCAATGTGGCCCCGAACATGAAGAGAGTGAACATATTGAACAATATATGTGCAATATTGTGACTGTCGTGCATAAACATGTAGGTGAACAATTGAGCCGGATTGAACCACGGGGCCTGAATGTAATGCAGGGCACCTATGCGCTCAATGTTGAATCCGAGGCTGTGCGGGAGCACAAACATGGCCAGCCACACTATGAAATTGATGATGATAAGATTTTTTGTGACAGGTGGTAAGTTACGAAACATAGTATCAAAATTTAGAAGCACAAAGATACGCAAAATATATATTTCATACGAAACCATCAATAGTGCAAGATTGTTTAAGTGTGTAAAAAATCGTCACAATTATGCTAAAAAAATTGTTTATTCTCATTGTGTTGATAAATGTCTCTTTGTGTCTTGGTGCAGAGGTGAATAGTATGATGGATTCACAAATTGACAGCGTCCTGAAATCAAATAAGGTGGTGTTCATGGATGGAAGTCAGTCGGAGGAGGAATCGCGGGCCAATACGGATTCCGTTAGACGGTTGATTTCAAAATTTTATTACGATCAGTTTCGTCATACACAGGATCCGGGGGCGCCATATTTTCTGTTCATGAGCAAGGATGCGCAATTGACCATGGGAATTGGCGGAGTTGTGCGCATGCGTGGATATTATGATTGGGGTGGAGCTGTGCCATCGCCTGCTTTTGCACCGTATCTTATTCCTTTGCGGGCTGATCCTGCAAACAAGAGACAATTGGGTACTACTCCGGCAGGCACAAGCTTGTTTTTTAGAGTGCTTGGTCAAAATAAGACCTTAGGTGAATATCAACTTTATATTGAGGCGAACTTCAATGGGTATCAAGCGCGAGACTTTTATTTGAAAAAAGCTTATGCTATGATCAATGACTTTACAATAGGATATGCATCGTCTACTTTTTCAGATATGGCTGCTGTGCCACCTACGGTAGATGCGCAGGGACCCAATAACAAAGTGGGTGTCACGTCAGTGCTTGTGCGCTATATGCCGGTGGTGAAAGAAAAATGGCGTTTTGCTGTTTCTGTGGAAACACCGTCCGATGCACTTGATGTGGATGGTGTTCATACTCAAAAGGTGACAAACTGGATGCCTGATTGGGCTGCGTTCGCTCAATATGAATGGGCAAAGGGACAGCATGTGCGTTTGTCGGGAGTGGTTCGTACTTTGAGTTACCGTGATCTTTTGGCGGAACGAAATCATAATGAAGTTGGGTGGGGGGCTATGGTCAGTTCTGTGGCACATCCGCATCCGCGAGTCACTACCTATGCTTCGTTTACATGTGGAAAAGGGTACGAAAGTGCCGGTGGAGACCTTCAGATTGGTAAGTACGATTTAATTTCCGATCCGGATGTGGCAGGGCGGATGTATGCACCGTCGGCATTCGGGTGGAATGTCGGTGTGCAGTACAATTTTCGCCCGGATTTGTTTGCCACGGTGCAAATGAGTCAAACAAGGTTTCTTCCATCCAAAGCTGTTTCTTCTGATGAATATAAATATGGCCTATATTGGGTGGCTAATGTTTTTTGGAACATTACACCACGAATACAGCTTGGAGCTGAGTTGGATTTAGGTAAGCGTCAAAATTTTTCAGGGGAGCATAGATATGCACGCCGTTTGGGGATGATGTGTCAATTTTCCTTCTGATTATGTGTGAAAAGTGGAAAATTGCAATTGATTTTGAAAAAAAATGAGCTTTGTTGCTTGACTTTCAGTTTTTACTATTATATTTGCTGCAAATACCTAAAAAAACTTTATTAAAAATCATTATCAATTATGAACAAGACTGAGCTTATCAATGCCATCGCTGAGAAGGCGAATCTTTCCAAAGTACAGGCTAAGGCAGCTCTTGAAGCTACAATCGACACAATCAGCGAACAACTTGTCAAGGGAGATAAAGTGGCTCTGATTGGTTTCGGCACTTTTGCTGTATCCGAGAAGACCGCTCGCACAGGTATCAATCCTCGCACCAAAGAAAAAATTGAGATTCCAGCCCGTAAAGCCGTTAAATTCAAGGCGGGTGCTGAGCTAAATGATATGGTGAAGTAAATGTAAATACAAAAATAGCCTTCAAAAACAGATGGGGAGAGCCAACTAAGGCTCTCCCCATTTATGTCGCCTTTGATAAAAATTTAGATGAGGCATTGGCTATTATGAATTAAAAGTGTTAACTTTACCACGAATTTGAATAATGCTGGTGTATCAGGGCAATTATGTTGCATGTTGGCGAACATTGACCTCTCTGGATTGTTATGATTTAAAGCCCCATAGAGAGGAGGCATTCTTGAAATTCACTTAATTAATTTTATTCAACTATGAGTAACGCAAATAAGCCATCCAATGGTCCGGCCGCAATGCAAACAATCTTTGGCCTTATAATGGTGATTGTATATGTGGGTATGGGCATATTGTTTTTTATTGGATTTTTTGCTCCGCTTTACGGATCTTGGACATGGATTCGCTGGGCTGCCGGCGCATTGTTCACCGTTTATGGTATATGGCGCGCGTATCGTCAGTTCAAACCGATATCTGTTGACGAATAATAATCGTGTAGCTGTTACGTTTAATACATAAATATCAGATTGTAAGCATGAAGAATAGCATACGCCATTTTATGGCCGCCACTCTGTTTGCCGTTTGCACTGGAGCAGGGTTGATTTCTTGTTCTGATAGTGGAGCAGGCAAGCCCACATCCACATCTTCATCGGGCATAGCTACCATTGCTTGTGATGCGAGTTTTGAAAACATATTGTCGCAGGAGATAGATGTGTTTGAATACATCTATCCTCAAGCCAGCATTATACCTTATTACGTGGATGAAAGTGCAGCTTTTGATTCGCTGCTTAATTTTTCCACAAAGATGATTATAGCCACACGTCCACTTAATGACAAGGAATTGAGCTATCTTAAATCTCATGACAAAATTGTGCGTCAGAGTCAGATTGCGGTGGATGCCTTGGCCTTGATTGTCAATCCTGAAAATCCCATAGAGCAGATGAGTAAGCAGGAATTGCGTGAAATACTCACAGGCAAAGTGACTCGTTGGGATGAAGTGAGTCCATCCAAACTTGGTGAGATTTCTGTGGTGTTTGACCATCAAGGATCATCGGCGGCGCATTATATGCGCGATTCATTGCTCAACGGTGGCAAGTTTGCATCCAATGTTTATGCACAGAAAACACATCAGGCAGTGTTTGATGCTGTGGCCAAGAATAAAAACGCTATTGGCATAATAGGTGTGAGCTGGATAAGTTCTGACATGACAGAGCGCACACGTACTCGCGAAGAGATGGTGAAAGCTGTTGAAGAGAATGAAAATGTGGAAAACACATTCAGCAGCGCCGTCAAGGTACTTCCGGTAAGTGCCGATGACGAGGTTCGCGCCTATAAACCTTATCAAGCTTATATATTTGAGGGCAAATATCCACTTTACCGTCAGGTGTATATGATCACGGCTGCAGCAGGAGGGACGCTGACTCACGGATTTTATACTTTTGTTACAAGTTATCGCGGACAGAAGATAATTCAGCTCACCGGTGTTCTGCCACGAGTGGTTCAGTTAGCAACAGCAGCTCAGGTTAATTAAACCATAAGCAAAGCCAAAAGTCTAATTTTTACGGAAAAAGTAATAACATCATAAAAAGTAATAATTTAATAAACCAAGACATGAAATTGAGATTCTTATTTTCCCTGATGCTTGGTGCCGCACTTACAGCCGCTGCTCAGGGCGGATATCAGGATGGTGTGGACAACTACAATGCCGGGCGTCTTGACGTGGCTAAAACCATTCTCAACAACACAATTAATGATGCCGGTACAGACAAAGCCGTATCGCATTATTATTTGGGTAACATTGCATTGGCCGATAAAGATATGGACGGTGCGCGTTCTAATTACAAGGCTGGTATCGCTGCCAATTCCCACTATGGTTACAACTATATTGGTTTAGGTTCATTGAGCTTGCGTGCCGGTAACAAGGCCGATGCTGAAAAGTACTTTAAGCAAGCTATGGGTACTGATAAGAAAAATTCAGCTCTAACCGTTGCTGTTGCTCGTGCTTATTACGAAGCAAATCCCACAATGTATGCCAAGGATGTAGAAAAATACATTAATAAGGCTCTTAAAGACTCTAAAAACTCTGAAGCTGCTATTTATGTTCTTCAGGGTGACATGAAGGCTCAGGAAAATGCCGGAGAAGCTGCCGGTCTGTATGAAATGGCCATCAACCAGGATGCAGACAAAGGTTTGGTAAACCGTGAAGCATATGTGAAATATGCCAACACTTATTTCCACGTTAATCCTTCTTATGCTATTGACAAGCTGAAAGAGCTAAACGAAAAAGAACCAAACTCGGCTCTTGCACAGCGTGAGCTTGCCGAAAAATACTACGACAACAACCAGTTTGGCTCTGCTTGCATTCAGTATGGCAAATATATGCAGAATCCTAACCACTTCCAGAACGACGAGCAGCGCTATGCAGGTCTTCTTTATTCTGCTGGTGAATATCAGAAGTCGCTTGAAATGGCAAACAAGGTTCTTGCAAAAGATCCCACCAATTTCTATATGCTCCGCGTGATTCTGCTTGATGAGGTAGCTCTTAAGAATTGGCAGAACGCTGAACACGCTGGTCGTAACCTTTTCAATCATCCCAATGCAAATCTCATCCCAAATGACTATGTGCTTTATGGTCAGGTGTTGAGTGAAGAAGGAAAAATTGAAGAAGCTGTAAAGATTCTTGAGAAAGCAATTGAGCTTAACCCTGATGATGCCGCTCTTCTGCCCAAACTTTCCAGTGTGTATGAGAAGGCCGGTCAAAAAGAAAAGGCCGTAGAGATTCTTCGTCAATATCTTGATTCCGGACATGGTACCACACAGGATATCCGTGATATGGCCAAGCGTTATCAATCATTGGCCCGCACTATGGAAAAAGGTACTCCCGAGCGTAAGGCCACTGCCGCAGATGCTCTCAAGTATATCAATATGGCTATTGAGAAAGCCCCTGGTGTAGGTATTCTTTATGCGGATAAAGCCACAATCTTGCTTACCGGCAACGATGACAAACCAAGTGCTGAAATGGCTGAGGCCTATGATAAGATGATTGCAACATTTGATGCCAATCCCGACACCAAATACCGTTATAAATCATATTATACTTCCGCATACTATCTTCTCGGTATTTATTATATGGATATTGATAAGGACAAATCTCGTGAATATTTCCAGAAATATTTGGAGCTTAAGCCTGAAGATGAGGATGTGAAAGGCCTTGTGGAAACATTGTAATATAAAATCGTTAGATAACAAAAAACCGTGTTCCGGACTTGTTCCGGAACACGGTTTTTTGTTATGATATATTGATTATGAGAATATAATAGTAATGTGAGCATAAAAAACACGGCTACCGGAAAGGTAGCCGTGTTGATATATATTTGTATGTGTTCTTTATTTGTTGCGGCGTGATTCAAGCGATGTGTAGATGTCGTTGTATATTCCTTCTACACTGCCAGACCCTTGGATGTGATGATATTTTCCTGTTTGTGTATAAAAGTCGCGTAAAGGTGATGTCACATTGTGATACACATTCAGGCGTTCACGTATGGTATCAATATTGTCATCTGATCTTCCGCTTTCAAGACCTCGTTTTAGCAAACGCTCTATGAGTTCTTCGTCGGCTACGTCAAGACCCACCACTGCATGCACTTCTGAGCCTCGTTTCTCCAACAGATTGTCCAATGCTTTGGCCTGATCTATGGTGCGAGGGAAACCGTCAAATATCACACCGTTGGCAGTTTCGGGATTGGTGTCAAGTTCATGTTCAAGAATGGAAATCATTAAATCGTCCGGAATCAAATGTCCCTTGGAGATATAGCTGTCTGCGATTTTGCCAAGTTCTGTGCCTTGTTTGATATGGCGACGAAGCACATCGCCTGTTGAAATATGGTAAAGACCGTATTGATTAATCAGTCGGGCGCTCTGAGTGCC
>CAMWXV010000075.1 GCA_947178305.1 uncultured Porphyromonadaceae bacterium
GTAACAACATGCGTGGTTATTATGAAGCGCGGTTTCGTGACAAATGCGAAATGGATTTGACTGTGGAGCTGCGTCAACATGTATGGCGGCGCAATGGTGTTGTTGTATGGGCCGGTGCTGCAACTGTGGCACCTAAAATTGGAAAATTATCGTTTAAGCATCTGCTCCCGAGTGCCGGTATAGGCTATCGCTGGGAGTTCAAGCATCTCACTAATGTACGCTTGGATTTTGGTGTGGGTAGAGGCGAAACATCATTTATATTCTCAATCAATGAAGCATTCTGAACAGAAATATCCGATGACACAGAAACGTGTTACCGACTTGTCGGTATTGATTTTGGCTGTGTGGACAGTTGTGGCGCTTTTGGTGCCCAATGTGGTGTTGTCTTTTACTGAACAGATGAGTGTGTGGGCGCGAGTTACAAATGTGGTGCTTCCTTTGGGCTTGTTCTGCATGCTTTTGAGCCTTACCCGCAAGACTGGTAAGGCGGTTGTGCTTATGCTTCCGTTAATGATTTTCGCTGCGTTTCAGCTCGTGCTGCTTTATCTTTACGGGCGTTCGGTAATAGCCGTAGATATGTTTCTGAATGTGGTCACTACAAATCCAGGTGAGGTGGGTGAATTGTTAGGCAATCTCACACCCATCATGATTGTTGTGTTTGTGCTTTATCTGCCACCTTTGGTGGTCGGATCTGTGGCTTGGAGCCGAAAATGGCTTCTCCCGGACGCTTGTGTGCGAATGACAAGAAAGTGTAGTTTGGTGATAATGGTTTTGGGTTTTGTTCTTTTGGCCGTGAGCAAATTCTCTAAAGGTAATTATGTGGTTCACAAACATTTGTTTCCGATCAATGCTATTTATAACATGTGTACGGCAATAAACCGAACCATGCTTACATCGTATTATGATGAATCAAGCGCCGGATTTTCATATCAATCGGTATCGGAGCGTCCCGATTCGCTGGCACAGACCTATGTGCTTGTTATTGGAGAAACCTCGCGAGCCATCAACTGGCAGCTTCTTGGAGCGGATGAGGCTACAAATCCAACACTTATGGGACGAGAGGGGTTGGTGGCTTTTGATAAAGCCTTGTCACAATCCAACACCACGCACAAAAGTGTGCCGATGTTGATTTCTCATCTTGAAGCATCCAATTTCGGAGATTCGGTTTATTGTTCCAAAAGCATTATCACAGCATTCAAAGAAGCAGGGTTCACTACATGGTTTTTAAGCAATCATCTCAGAAACCGTTCCTTTATTGATTTTTTTGGTCAGGAGGCCGATACATGCCTGTTTATACGAGACTATGAAGAGGAATTGAGCCTTCACTCTGATTTTTCGCTGTTGCCATATTTTCAGAATGCTTTGAACTCTTCTGATCGACGAAAATTGATTGTGCTGCATACCTATGGTTCACATTTCAATTATGCAGACCGATATCCTGAATCTATGCGTAAGTTCATGCCTGACAGTCCGAGTGAAGCCAAACCGGAATACCGTGAATCGTTGTTGAATGCTTATAATAACTCAGTGTTGTCCACATCTGCTTTGTTAGATTCGGTAATCACGTCTCTGCAATCGCGAGATGCATTGAGTGCTATGGTTTATGCGTCTGATCATGGAGAGGATATATTTGATGACGAGCGCAATCTGTTTCTTCACGCATCGCCGTGTCCAAGTTATTTTCAGATTCATGTGCCTATGTTGGTATGGATTTCATCAAGACTCAATGCCCAATATCCGCAGTTGTTGGCCAGTGCTAATGACAATGCCCATAAATATGTGGCATCATCGGAGGCTTATTTTCACACAGCCATGCAGCTTGCCGGATTGAAATCGCCGTATGCCAAAATGGGTAAATCTTTGGTCTGTGGCAGTTATGCAGAGCCACGTGCAGTGTATCTTAATGACCATAACGAATCCGTGCCCCTTGAGGATTGTGGCCTCTTGGAGCACGATTTTATGAGACTTGATTCAGTTGGTCTGAAATTTTAGCGGTAAACTATTTTACGATAGGGATTTGGCGCGATGCAGTATAGTCACTCTTGTTGATTTCGTATTCCATCACATTGCCCTTTATATCTATGTCATCAATTTTCTTGATGGAAGCATAACGCATTTGTAGCGCATTGGCAATTTGAGTTTTGATAGATTCGGCCAACTGTGGTTTGATTGAGGAAACAGAGGCTTGGGCTGCTCCGTCAAGCATGTTGGAGGTAAGCACCACGCCTTCGGGGTCAACACTCACGGTGAGTGTGCCGGGGTCAAGGCTAACATGGATCTCATCATCGTCCACGGCTTGCCATTTGCCAACGATTTCAGCTTTAGCGGCAGCCGATACACTTATCGGTTGCATTATTGAGGCAGATCCCTGTAATTGTCCTGTGGTTGATACTAAAGCCAAAACTATCATGTCGCCGCCTTTACCGGTGCTGTCTATGGCATAGGTTATGTTTTCTATCACAGTGGCACTTCCGGTGGCATCATTCATGAATCGTTCAGGGGTGCAGCTCCATGTTCCCTCCATGTTTTGAGCCAGTTTTGTTGCTTCGTTGCATGAACTCAAGCCGAGAATGCCGAGTGCCATTATGGCATACATAAATTTTTTCATGATGCTATTGTGTTAAAACGGTTTTATATAAAAAACAATAAGAAGAGCAAAATGTTGTGCCGGTTATCCTTGTGAAGCTCGTTTGTACAGCACCACGGCAATAATGAGATATAGCATATTGGGAATCCACATGGCCACGATAGGAGATGTAAGCCCCGATACTGCAAAGGTGGATGTCACGGTCATGAACAGGATGTAACTGAAACTGAGTACCAGTCCTATGCCTATGTTCACACCCATGCCTCCTTTTACTTTTCGGCTGGACAGAGACATGCCTATAATGGTGAGTATGAATGCGGCCGCAGTCATGGCAAAGCGGCGGTGATATTCTATTTCAAACGATTTTATATTGGCCACGCCCTTGGCTCTTTGTCGGTTGATGTATTCGTTGAGCTGTGGAGTGGTCATCTTTTCATGGTCGTTTTTTGCAATAAGGAAATCTTGAGGCTCCATAGGGATTATGGTATCAAGTTTGTTGCCTCTCCGGATTTCCTCACGAGTGCCTTTGAAGTCTCTGATCATATAGTCGCGCACCTGCCACTTGTGTAGAGTGTCGTAGGCGATGGTTTGAGCCGACAGGCGCGACACGAGTTTTTTGTTCTTGAAACTTTCCAGCGAGAATTTGTAGCCGGTGCGAGTGGTATTATCGTAGCGTGAGATGTATGCTATTTCGCCTTCGCCCACCTGCATCATGATATTTGCACCATAGTCAACACGTTTGTTTTTAACATAAGTGTTGGTATATTCAATACGTTTTATATTGGCCGGAGGAATTACATATGCGGCCAGCAGGTATGTGGCTATGGCTATCACGGCTGCCGAAATCATGTAGGGGCGGGTGAACCTGCGATAGCTCATGCCGGTGGAAAGCATTGCTATTATCTCGGAGTTGTCGGCGAGCTTGGATGTGAAAAATATTACCGCAATGAATGTGAACAGCGGGCTGAACTGGTTGGCGAAATAAGGGAGAAAGTTGAGGAAATAGTCAAACAGTGTGGCCTTGAGCGGAGCACGCAGAAAAGGGTCAAGCTTTTCGTTGATGTCAAACATTACCGTTATGGCAAGAATCAGTATTATGGCAAACACATATGTGCCAAGAAACTTGCCTATTATATAGCGGTCTAATATTTTTATGGGATTACGCTTCATTGGTGTAGGGGACTACAGGCGTTGTGTCATGCGCTCTACCATCATGGTTTTCCAGCTCTTGAAGTCGCCGGCTATGATATGTTTGCGGGCTTCGCCCACGAGCCACAGATAGAATGCCAAGTTGTGTATGGATGCTATCTGCATGGCCAGCAGTTCCTGAGCTATGAACAAATGGCGGAGATAGGCTTTGGAATACACACGATCCACATAGCTTGGACCGTTTTCGTCAATTGGTGAGAAGTCGTTGGCCCATTTGAGGTTTCGCATATTCATAGTGCCATTGGCTGTGAAGAGCATACCGTTGCGTCCGTTTCGTGTGGGCATCACGCAGTCCATCATGTCCACACCGCGGTCTATGGCTTCCAAAATGTTGGCCGGGGTGCCAACGCCCATGAGATAGCGCGGACGGTCGGCGGGCAATTCCTCGTTGACTACCTCTATCATGTCGTACATCACCTCTGTTGGCTCGCCTACAGCAAGTCCGCCAATGGCGTTGCCTTCGGCACCGAGGTCGGCCACGAATTTAGCGCTGTCGCGACGCAAATCGGCATATGTTACGCCTTGTACTATAGGAAAGAATGCCTGACTGTGACCGTAGCGTGGGGATGTGGAGTTGAAATGGTTCCATCCGCGTATCAGCCATCGTTTGGTGAGTTCAAGCGATTTGCGGGCATATTCCCTGTCGGCTGTGCCCGGAGGGCATTCGTCAAGAGCCATCATTATATCACTGCCTATGGAGCGCTGTATCTCCACTACTTTTTCAGGGGTGAAAAGATGTTTTGATCCATCTATATGTGAGCGGAAATGAGCACCCTCTTCGGTGAGCTTGCGGTTGTCGGACAGACTGAACACCTGAAAACCTCCACTGTCGGTGAGTATGGGGCGTTCCCATCCGTTGAATTTATGCAATCCTCCGGCCTGCTCTATAACCTCCATGCCTGGACGCAGATATAGATGATAAGTGTTGCCGAGTATTATTTGGGCTTTTATGTCATTGCGCAGTTCGTGCATATGTACACCCTTGACGCTGCCGAGTGTTCCCACCGGCATGAATATGGGTGTTTCTATAGTGCCATGGTCGGTAGTGATGATTCCGGCGCGGGCATTACTGTCAGGTGCTGTAGCTTCAAGATTGAATTTCATAACGCAAAGTTACGAAATTATTTTGCTCATGCCACAGCACGCTCTCAAATTATGTATAATGAGTGGTGTTTGCATTGCCCGTGGAACTTTTACAATTTGTGTATGTATACAAATGCATTACTTTTGTTATGATTTATATTTTATGTTATGAGTACTATATCAATAAGGAAACAAACTTCTTTTAGATTGAACGAAGATTTGTTGCGTAGTCTTCAAGCTGAAGCTAAGCGGCATAACCGCAGTCTAAATAATTTAGTTGAGAGTGTGTTGATGAATTTTGTAGCTCAACGTGTAAATGATACTACATTGGCTGCCATTAGAGAGGCTGAGAGTTCTGACAATCTTGAAACTCTTGATCTTTCCCAATTCCGGATGAAAACCATCCACATCGTCTTTCGGGAAATTATCAAGGATATATGGAATGTCATGTGTAAAGAGATACCTTGTTGATTTGGTGGGATAAGGATTCAGGTGTGATAAAACTTGTTAGATTCGGTTCTCAATCTGAATTGTTTTAGAAAATAAATAAAAAAAACGAGTGCGGGCATTGGCTCGCACTCGTGGTATGATGTTGTTTGGATGTTAGTTGATGATGCGGGTTACGGTACCGTTGACGAATATTACCACAGTGTTGTCTTCGTAGCGCCATTTGGTTTTGCTCACAGGGCCGGAGGTGGTAAACGGTTTTCCTTTGGCCAAGGTCACTTCGGTCATGTTCATACCTTCTGCTACTTCGCCGGCCATGATTTGTTTCCAGTGGGTTACTTTCTCAGATTTTTGTGCTTCGGCCTTAGTAGCCATATCTGCCATTAGCCTTGAGGCTTCAAGTGCCAAGAGGTCAATTAGCTCTGCATGGCGCTGATTGTTGGCCGGATTCATTTTCTCTATTTTGAGTGTGCGCGGAATAATCCCTTTCTCCTTGTAGTTGATTGATATGCTGTGGGCAGTCAGCTCCATTTGTCCTTTTTGGCAAAAGGCTGTGATGCTGTAGGTCAATGTGGTTGCATCCTTGTAACTGCCGCGCTGTTGCTTTACCTTGTAGGTAAACGAGTTTTGCTCCGGCTGCACTTCAGCAATGGTAATTTCTTCATTGTCGCCATTGGCCACGAGTGCGTTGGTTAATATTTGTTGACCATAGGTGATTTTTACCGGAAGTTGGGCCGATATTATGGCCATGCCATCGGTCATGGTAGGGTAGTGCATCTTCACACCGTCAATTTCAGCGTCGGCTGATGTGGCGTGTGACAACATCCATTGGTCAACGGGTATTTCCACTTTAGGTTCTTTGGCCGATATGTTCAGCGAGAGCACAGCGGCGATAGCTATGGTAATTAAGTTCTTGGTCATAACGAGCAGTAATGATGAAAAGTGTCAGGAAAAAAGATTATGGCCGCCCCGGATATCGCATCGGTGCGGCCATAGGGGAATTATATTATCCTAAAACAATTAAAAAAGATTTCAAATGTTTTGATTAGAAAGCAAATCCGAGGCGGATGAGCAGGTTGGAAGAGGCAACTGAATAGCTCTTTTCTGTTTGGCCCCATTTTGTTTCAAAGTTGTACATGCTGCAGAAACCGCGCTCATAAGTGAAGTCAAGGTTCCAACGACCGTACCATACACCGATACCGGCTTGAATACCTGCATCAAAGCGGTTGTACCAACCTTCACCTTCTTCGGTTTTGAGATCGCCGATGCCAAAGCTCTCGCTTTCTTTTCCAAATTCGTTTTCTGAACTGTCATAATTATTGGTCCAAGAGTACTCAGATTCATTTTTCAAGGTGCCGGCCATGTCAACACTGATGAAAGCACCAAGATGAGCATCAAGTTTGATCTTGTCTGTAAGGCTGTATTTGTAGCCGAACATTACAGGAGTGAATTTAAAGCGGTGTGCGATAAGAGACTCTTTAGTGATATCGGTTTCAGTGTAGGAGTAGTTTCCATAACTTCCTGATTCTGTGTTCTCTAATTTCTGAGAGTAGCCACGAGTACCGAAACCGAATTCCATTCCCCAGTATGCACCGGAGTTGCCGATACCTTTGTTGAATCCGAATTCTACATCGTAGCCTGCTTTAGAGCCAAGACCGGTATCAACTTTTCCTGATTCATCTTTGTAATCATCTTTGAGATTGCCGTTCATGACAGCATTGTTGATGCTTACACCGGCACGGATGTACCACATGGTTTTGTTTTCACGTTCGGGAGCCTGGAACATAGTGCTGCGGGCTATTTGAGCGTTTGCACCCATGGCTGTGAGTGCTACCATAGCAGCTAAAAATAGTTTTTTCATTGTGTTGAAATGTTTTGGGGTTTATAAAAAGGTTGTTTTTGTGTGCTTATTTTTTGCGTGTAGTTGTGGTTTGTGGTGTTGCAACTTTAGCTTCGTTTACACTGGTATTACCGTGATTTCCGGTGTATACTATACGCATGGTTTCAAGTTCTTTGGCATCTTTAAGCGGGTGGAAGTTGACATACTTCACCGGATAACCCGAAAGAGTAACGAGCATAACTTTGGGTTCGTTGCTGAGAATCTGTACGTTGTAGATGGGTTCAATGAGTGCGTCGCCTTCTGCTTCTGTGATGGCATTGTAGAGTGCGCGTTTCTTGCACTCGTCAATAATGTATTGGCTAAGGTTTTCCAATCCGCCTGGCACATCAAAGCGGTATGGGCCAAACTGCTCGCGCTCTTCGGTAAGCATCTTCATATCGGCCACTTGCGGGGTGATGTACACCTTTACTGAAGGCTCCACAAAGCGGGCTTCGGTCTGCTCCATGAGTTTCACAGCTTTTTTCTGAGCCGAGGCTGTGAATGCGGTGCCGGCAAAAGCCACAACCGCTGCTGCAAGTACAAAACGGTTCATCTGTCAAAACACCCTTGAGTATGTGTCGGGCGCAACTGTTAGTGTGTCTGTCGACCCCCTGACAGATGTTTATAATAATGATGGTTTAAAGTTAATTCAGGCATATATAACGCGAACGCGTGGGATCTGCTTATCTTTGCTTATCCCATCCTTTAGGCTTCTCGCATTGCCATCAAACAGAGGATAAGCAACGCCAGTCAGCCCACGCGATGATATGTTGCTGGGTATGACCAAACAGGTCAATGCCGAAAATAACAGCATATCAAGCGTAAACGATACTGTTTCGTTGCCATCAATTTCTCTGTCTGATTTAAATTTTGCGAGAATTTAAAGGATAGAAATTAACGCTGAAAAAGTACGTCTCATTAAATATGTCGGCCAAATGAATAAGTCAGGTGGTTGACTTATAAATTATTGGCTGTGTCCCGCCCTCCCTCTGGAGGCTAACCGGAC
>CAMWXV010000076.1 GCA_947178305.1 uncultured Porphyromonadaceae bacterium
GACTGTTATCTAATGCATTGATATAACTGCATTTGGAGCGTAAGGAACAAGACCCTCCAGCTCCACAATCACAAAAGCACTAACTTGAAATCAAGTTGGTGCTTCTATATTTCAATTGACAATCAAAGAACTATCAATGCTTGCCATCCAGCTCTATTGAATGAAGTATGGTGCCTTTTGAATCTATAAAATGATTATCCAATCTTCTTTGGCGCTATCAAGAACACTGTCTATACACCCAATCTGGCGTGTCATGTTTTGCTTCCGAGCATCTGGATGCTCTTCACTATTCCTGTATTTGTCAATCAGCGGAGTTGTATCAATCATCACCAAACGAATGGAAGTGCCTTTATGAAACTAACTTTTTGTGTAGTAACGGCCTCCGAACCAATAATCTCCGCCACTTCTCCCATAGTATTTGCAACCTCTTTGCTTGTAATACCCGTTGCGACCGGTGTCATTCACCACAATCAGATTGCATCCGTACAAAAAAATGTCTATTTTTACGCTTCAATATCTACATTTGTGCTTTACTATCATGCGATAGGAAACTATAACAATATGGCCAGTTACGGATGTGGATTGAACACAAAAAGAGTTGCTTGATTGGGAGTCAAGCAATGATGTACACTTTTTTATTGAAATAAAATTATGAAACGGATTCTTATTTTTCTATTTCTTATATCAGCCTTCGGCTCAATGATAGCCAAAGACTACAATGAAATTTCAGTTTTACAATTCAATATATGGCAAGAAGGCACCGTGATTGAAGGAGGCTTTGATGCCATAACAAATGAGGTGGCACGTCTTGATCCTGACTTTGTCACATTCAGCGAGGTACGCAATTATAACAATACTCGTTTCTGTGACCGTATCACCGATGCTCTTGCCGAACGTGGCAAAAAATATTACTCATTTTACTCCAATGACACCGGTATACTTAGCAAATATGAAATTACCGACTCCGCTACAGTGTTTCCTCTCAACGATGACCACGGAAGCATTCACCGCCTCAACACATTTATTGGAAAACATGAATTTGCCATATATACCGGGCATTTGGATTATCTGAACGATACATATTATGAAGTGCGAGGTTATGACGGCAACACATGGAACAAAATGGATGAACCGCTAACCGACGTTTCAGAAATTTTGAAACGCAATGCGTTATCGCAAAGAGACGAGGCCATTGAGCATTTCTTGGTTGACGCAAAAAATCAGACATCACATGGAGCTATGATTATATTCGGAGGAGATTTCAATGAACCGTCACACTTGGACTGGATTGAAGCCACCCGCGACAGTGCTGACCATCACGGAGTAGTTATAGAGTGGCCCAGTACCCTTAGCTTGCACAAGGCCGGCTACAAAGATGCTTATCGTGTGGTATATCCGAATCCGGTTACACATCCCGGCTACACCTATCCATCGGCCAATGCTGCCAGAGAACCACAATCCATAACTTGGGCCAAGGACTCGGACGAACGCGACCGAATAGATTATATTTTTTATCTGCCTGCAAACGGACTTGAAGCCTGCTCTGCTGTAATAATAGGACCAAGTGATTGCGTGGTACGCAGTAAGGTAGAGCCAAGTTGGTCACAAGATAAATTCATAGAACCCATCGGAGTATGGCCAACAGACCATAAAGCCTTGCTGGTAAAATTCAGATACAGTCAAAAACATGCAACCAAATTGCATTCACACAATATGGACTAAAAAATCAGCAATAATCCAATCCGCATAAGCGTTGTTATAACAACACTAATGTGAGAGACGATGAAAGAAGCTGAAGAAATACTACAACGCAAGGGGGTCAAACCAACGCCCAACCGCATAATCGTATTGGATGCTCTGATAAAGACAGAGCATCCGACAAATATTTCCGAACTTGAATCCATTATCAAAACCATAGACAAATCAAGCATATTCCGAGCTTTGAACCTGTTTTTGGAATATGGAATTGTGCATGGGCTTGAAGATGGTAGCGGTTCACCGAAATATGAGGTATGTAAAGGCAAAGAATGCTGCTCAATTGCAGACATGCATGTACATTTCTACTGCGAGGAGTGCCACTCCACATTCTGCTTCCCTTCCACTCATATTCCCAAGGTTGAAGTTCCGGCTGAGTTTACACCACGCTCCGTCAACTACATGATAAAAGGCATATGCCCTGAATGTAAAAACAAATAAACTCATAATAATGAATCTCTTATACTCATTGGCCAATATGTTGGCCGAAATGGCTCCTTACCTATTATTCGGCTTTTTGGTAGCCGGAGTTCTGTATGCATTCGTACCTGGCAATTTTTATCGCAACCATCTTGCCAAACCAGGTGTATGGTCAGTTATCAAAGCTGCATTAATTGGCATACCTCTACCGTTATGCTCGTGTGGAGTGTTGCCAACAGCCGTATCATTGCGTCGCAATGGAGCTTCGCGCGGAGCCGCCACATCTTTTCTTATAGCCACGCCACAAACCGGCATTGATTCCATTGCCGCCACTTATTCTCTTCTCGGTCCAGCGTTTGCCATAATCCGACCGGTAGCAGCACTTATCACTGCTTTTATTGGCGGAATGGTTGTGAACCGCGAAGAGAATTCTTGTGACACTGCATACAAAAAAGAAGTGGACACCTTGGATGCTCCCACCTCAAACAACTTTATAGGCAAACTACGCAACGCTCTGCAATACGGTTTTGTTGAAATGATTCAAAACATTGGCAAGTGGCTTATAATAGGCCTGGTAATAGCCGCAGTCATAACTGTATTTGTGCCTGATGGATTTTTCACATTTTTCGCAGAATATCCATTACTGTCCATGATAGCAGTAGTGATTGTGGCCGTGCCTATGTACATATGTTCAACAGGAGCCATTCCAATAGCCCTTTCGCTAATGCTCAAAGGGTTGAGTCCCGGTGCAGCATTTGTCCTTCTCATGGCCGGACCGGCAGCCAATTTTGCCTCTATGATCATTGTAAGCAAATCGCTTGGCAAACGAACTGCAATAGCTTATTTGACAACAATTGTGTTTTGTGCCATAGGCATAGGCTTATGCATTGATTATCTTATGCCTCGCGATTGGTTCACCATGCCGTTGCTGTCACCACAAGCCAACTGTCATTTACATATAAGTTTATTTTCCGGAATATGCTCAATACTACTCATCGCTCTTCTGATTAACGCTTTAATTCAAAAACACAAACCACATAACGAACAGATCATGGAATCATCACTGACCACTTTTATTGTAAAAGGTATGACCTGCGGCCACTGCAAGGCTATGGTAGAAAAAAATCTATCCAAACTCCCAGGTGTGGAAGCCGTGACCGTTGACCTCAACACAGGCGCAACCAAAATACAAGGCACCCCCGAAGCTTCGGCCGTGCGCGAAGTCATTGAGGATCTTGGCTTTTCAATAGACCAATAGCACAATCAATGGCCATATATCTGCTTACAAAACAGATATATGGCCATTGATATTATGTTTATGTTATTACCTATTCTTAATCTTGTCTATAAAAGCAAGCACAAAATGCGCAAACACCCCATACATCAGAGTTACCACCAGCGCAATACACTCATTTTCAAGGATGCGTTGACACAATAACAATGTATCTTCGTTGTCTGCGGCAACATAAAACGCAGAAAGAACAGCGCATATGCTCAATACAATGAACACAACAAACATTGACACCGGAGCGAAACCAAATCTATATTTTCCAATCTGAATCATCTATTTCTAATGGTTTTTCATAATCAATTCTCAACCTTTATATCAGGATTGATATTGACAAGCTGAGCTATAAAGGCATCCCGATCCTTAGGCGAGATTTCCAACGGTGCAAAACTTTTCAGTACAGAGCGATCTATAAAACTGATTGACACGCGCCGCCTTGACATACCGGCTGTGGCAAGATACCCTATTGTTTTTTTGACCTTGGAAATCTTGGAAACAGGCATACGATGCGGCCTGAAGAACTGGTACACCACCAGGTCTTCACCGTCAATCTCATACCAGCACCCATACATCAGAACAACGAACAACACTGTCATACCGCCGCCAACAATCAATGAATACCACCATGAGATATCCCTGCCCACAAAGAATATTAATAACAATGAGCTGCACATCAACAGCAGCAACCACCAGTCAATACGAGAACGGTAAACAGTTTTCATAATACGTTAATATTGTTATGCCACGTTCAACAAAGATACTATTTTTTCACTTAATATCACTCTTATTTTTTCGCTTGTACACCAATTCCGATATACCATTATAATGCTGAGCTCCTATTAATTGCAGACTTACAACGTCGGGATTTTCCAACGTGTCAAAAAGCCGGATGCCATCACCCAGCAACATCGGAATAATGGAAATATGGAACATATCAATCAACCCGGACTGAAGAAGCTGCCTTACTATATCGGCACCGCCACACACCCAAATATCCTTTCCTTCCTCTTGTCGCAATCGTGTTACCAACTCTTCCGGTGATTCTGAGGTAAAGCACACATCATCCTTTTGTAATTCAGATCTGTGGGTCACCACATAGCTCTTCAATCCATTATAAACCCATTTGTCAGGCGATAACTCAGTGACAATCTGATGATATGTGTTCCATCCCATAATCACTGTGTCAACATTTTGAACAAACAAGCCGTATGAATCAGGCATATCGGCATCAGCATCTTCTCCTACAAGCCAGCTCACACCTCCTTGCCTGTCGGCAATGTAACCATCAAGGCTCATTGCAATAAACAAAACAACATTTCTCATTTTTCACAAAAACTAAACAAGCAGCCCTAAACGTCGTGCCACTTTGCAGGCCTCAACAGAATTGTTGACTTGCAATTTAGCTATTATATTCTGCCGGTGACGGCTCACTGTGTGAACACTGATGTTCAATGTCTCGGCTATCTCTTTGCTTTTTTGCCCGGAATCAATTTGACGTAGAACAGCAATTTCCTGTTTTGACAATATCTTACTTCCGGAAGATTTACCCAACCCATCAACAGCCCCGGTAGTATTGTCAACAACCATCACATCTCCTGAAAATGCAGGCGGCAACGGCCCATATAAACATAATGCAAATCTTACGGAGCTGCCTTCTTTGTCCGGAATATAATATAAGCGGTGCAACACATCAACATAGCCTCCGGAACGGCTGCGCATACGCAATCTCTGATAAAGACTCACGTCAAAGCGTTTGCGCTTGGGCAATGTTCTGATATAGTGAAAAAACAATAATTCATGAAGCATCTTCAGTTCCAAATCGTCAGGAGATATGGCATCAAGAATCACCTGCTCCCATATTGACGGTACTTTGCCGCCACATTTCATACAATCCAACGAAACCAACTGTGCAAAACGACCGTAAAATATATGGCTACTATGATTTTTCAAATCGCTTAACACAGCTACAACATGCTCTATGTCAGCATACCCCTCGGCAACCTTAATGTATTTTTTCAACAAGACATCACTATTATCCTCATCATGCGTGTGCTGAGAAGAAAATTCATGGTCAAGTCTGTTTCTTATATCCATAATTGGTTATTTTTGACTATTGCCGGTGATATACTACTGCGTTAACTTTGCAAATATAATCAAAACACCGGTTAATTTATAAATATGAGAAAATTAATACTATCGGCAGCCATTAGCCTGTCGCTTTGCGGCCATTCACAGAGCCTTGAAAAAATGAACTGGTTCAACGAACCTGCAAACTGGAATATAAGCGGCTCAACTCTATCTATGTCAGTAACGCCACAAAGCGACTATTGGCGTATATCCCACTACGGATTCACTGTTGATGACGCACCGTTTTATTGGGCGGAATACGGAGGTGAATTTGAAGCCAAAGTAAAAATTTCAGGCGAGTACAAGGTGCGCTTTGATCAGGCCGGACTTATGCTACGCATAGACCACGAAAATTATATCAAAGCCGGAATAGAATTTGTGGATGGCAAATACAACCTCAGCACAGTTGTGACCCATCACACCTCGGATTGGAGCGTGATAACACTTGACAAACCGGTACCTTACATATGGATCAAAGCAGTGCGCCGTTTGGATGCCGTTGAAATATTCTATTCATTTGACGACAAAGAATACACCTTGATGCGCAATGCCTGGATGCAAGACAACACACCAATGAAAGTTGGCGTTATGGGCGCGTGTCCTGACGGCACAGGCTTTAATGTGAAATTTGAGAATTTCACCGTCAAACATCTTCCTGACCAGCGTCGCCTACAATGGCTTAAAAACAATGCCGAATAATGATGTCTGTTCTTAAGTCCTGAACATATCTTTATTTGCATGCATCCATCTGTCGGTTTTCAAACGCCACAGGAAGATGAATCCACGGAAACAAAGCTCTACCGCCATTGCCACCCATACCCCCTGCAAGCCCATCACCGGAGCAAGCAGGGCGGCAAGGGTAAGGCGTACGACCCAAATACTTCCGAGATTCATGCATGCCGGAATCATTGTGTCCCCGGCTCCAATAAACACGCCATAAGCCACGATTGACGCAGCAAACATTGGCTCGGCAAATGCTTCTATTCTGAGTACTTCTATACCTGCTTCACAAATTTCATGTACCGGAGTTATTATGCCCATCATAAACGGCGCACCAAAATACATCACCACACCCATAAATGTCATAACAAGTATGCCGGACAATACTGTGATATTAGCAAAACTGCGCGCAAGTTTCATTCGTGAGGCTCCAAGGCTCTGCCCCACAAGTGTTGTAGCCGCTTCGCATATTCCATATCCCGGCATATAACACAAGCTTTCGGCTGTGACTGCAAATGCGTTTGCCGCAATAGCCACAGTGCCCAACGGAGCCACGATAGTAGTGACCAAAACCTGTGCACCACAGAGCAAAAAATGCTCCAGACAAAGAGGTGTACTTATCTTAAAAGCTCGTTTAAGACAAGATCTTGAAATTCTGAAACTTGCCGTGCAGCCTTTTAGATTCAACTCCTTGTTGCATCTCCACAAATAAACAACCATCACAACTCCGGCAACAAGTTCGGCCAATGCCGTGCCAAGCGCCGCACCCGAAACTCCCATTCCGGCTCCGGGCATCAATAATTGCATACCACCCACCGAAACTTCTCGCGTGGGAAAGATAAGAAACCAGTTGAACACCACATCAAGCACACACATAACCACATTGGCGATTCCCGGAAAAAGCGTATTTCCAGAACAACGCAACATAGCCCCGGCAAGAAAATTGAGCTGAAACATAGGTAGCGATGCAGCAAAAATCATAAAATAGACTGATGCCGGCTCAGCTATTTCCTTATCAGCTCCAAGCCACAACGGAAGATGCCTACTTATACCAAGACCAACTAAACATAAACACAAGCTAAACACCAAAGCTGGAACAAAAGACTGCTTTAACACAGCCTGCGCTCCTGCATTATCGTTAGCACCTATGCGATTAGCCACTTGCACAGAAAACCCCATGGCTGCGGATGAGCACAAACCCCAAAACAACCATGTAGATGTTGCCATCAGCCCGATGGAAGCCGAGGCTTCTGCTCCGAGAGAGCCAACCATGGCCGCATCAATATATTGCATTATGATTGTGGACAATTGAGCCACTATCGCCGGAATACTGAGCACTGCGGTCAGCTTAAGTTGCTGCCGCAGTGTTATCGGTTTTCCAAGCCTTATAAGCTCCAGAAGAGAGTCGCGAGTGGCACTTGCTTTCATACTATAAGTTTTTCCAAAACAACAGCAATTCTCTTTAGTCCATCATCAAGCACACTTCGTGGACATGCAAGATTCAACCTCACAAACCGCTCTCCGCCTTGACCATATATGCCACCAGGGCTGAGCATAACCTCGCCTTCGGATTCAAGCAACCGGCACACAGCATCGGAATCCAATCCAGAGGCTTCACAGTTAATCCACATCAAATAAGTGCCTTCAAGCGGTGCAACAGAGAAACGAGGCAGACGCTCTTTGAAGAAATTATATGCAAACATATAATTTTCATACAGGTAATGTCTCAAATCATCAAGCCATTGTTCCCCTTCATTGTATGCGGCAATAAGCCCCACCACTCCAAACGGATTTACATCGCAAACCTCATTATCGTTGATAGCCCTGTCAATCTTTGTGCGCATAGCCTCATCAGGCGACACGATATTGGCTATCTGCAAAC
>CAMWXV010000077.1 GCA_947178305.1 uncultured Porphyromonadaceae bacterium
GAATACTGGAACTATGCCAAATTAATATCCGGAGTGCTGAGATACGGCATGCCTATAGACCAAGTGCTTAAACTGGTCAACACATTGGAACTTGACAGCCAATCTATCAACACTTGGAAAATGGGTGTGGAACGCGCCTTGAAGAAATATCTTCCAAACGGCACCAAAGCCAGCGGACAGTGCTGTCCCAGCTGCGGACAAGAAACCCTTGTATATCAAGAAGGATGCTTGATATGCACTTCTTGCGGCACATCTAAATGCGGCTGATAACATAGAAACTCAAAAGATTATATCATACCTTACATTATTTTCATGAAAATTTGTTTTAATATCAACTATTTGACCCAATGGGGCGAAGATCTGTTCATTTCCGGTGATTTGCCGGAACTACAGGGAACAGACTCTCAAGGCGTGAAAATGCAGACTGACGGGAGCGGACATTGGTGGTTAACAACAGAGATTCAACCATCTCAAGGCCACTTTGAATACAGCTACAAAGTTTGTCGCACCGATGGTTCCACCCGTTTGGAATGGGGCACTCCGCACAAAGCGGATATTGACCCAAGAGCACAGAACGTGAAAATATTTGACTCATGGAACGACACTCCAAACAATAAAGCCGCATACTCCACAGCATACATAGAATGCATCAATCCTCATAAACCTACAAGAGAACTGATGCCCTCAAAAGCAGAACATGCAACATTTGGTGTGGAAGCGCCATTTGTGCCATCCGACATGGTCCTGGCCGTATGTGGAAATTGCGAAAGCCTGGGCTTATGGAACCCCACAAAAGCATTGATTCTTGATTGCGTGGATTTTCCTCACTGGAGATTTTCATTACCTTTAAGCGTATGCGCCTCTCAAATTGAATATAAATACTTGCTTCTGCGTAAAGACACGCTTGAAGAAGTAGCATGGGAACCGAGATCCAACAGGACACTTGACCTGACCGGCATAGAAATCAACGACACCGTCATAATCAATCATGACAAAGTTGACAATCCTCTTCCAGCGTATCGTGGTGCCGGCACCGCAATTCCGGTATTTTCATTACGCTCTGAAAATGACTTCGGCGTGGGTGATTTTTATGACCTCAAATTGATGGTGGACTGGGCCGAAATCACCGGACAGCAGTTCATTCAACTGCTGCCAATCAACGACACCACAATGACCCACATCTGGACTGATTCATATCCATACAAGGCAAACTCAACATTTGCATTACACCCAATGTTCTTGCGTGTTGATGCTGTCGGCACTATTGACAATCCAGAATTATCCAACGAACTGGAAAGAATCCGACACGAACTGAACTCACTGCCGCAAGTGGACTATGAGCGAGTCAACGAAGCCAAAGAGAGATACATACGAGCTGTTTACGCCCAAACAAAACACTCTTTGGATGCCAATACCGAATACATAAACTTCGTCAAGGACAACTCCGATTGGCTTTTGCCCTATGCCGCATGGTGCGTGCTTCGTGACAAAATGAAAACACCCGACATTCGCCAATGGGGTGAATACTCTCAGTACGTACACTCTAAAATAGCCACATTCATAAATGAAAACTTTGACGAAATTCAATATCACTGCTTTGTACAGTATCATCTTGACAAACAAATGCTTGAAGTTCGCAATTACGCACACAGCAAAGGCGTGGCCATAAAAGGAGACATACCTATAGGCATATCTCGCGACAGCGTTGACGCATGGCTATATCCATCGCTTTTCAATCTTGAATGCTCGGCCGGCGCTCCACCGGATGACTTCTCCGTGTTGGGTCAGAACTGGGGGCTGCCCACCTACAACTGGGAAGAAATGAGCAAGGACGGATTTGCATGGTGGAAAGCACGCCTGCGTAAGATGTCTCAATATTTTGATGCATACCGCATAGACCATGTGCTCGGATTTTTCCGCATATGGCAAATACCGTTGAACGCACTTCACGGATTATTGGGCGTGTTCAACCCTGCCATGCCTTTCACACCCGATGAGCTGAGAAACAATTTCGGATTCCACATAAATCACGACTTACACACCAAGCCGTACATACGCCGATACATGCTTGAAGAAATGTTTGGAGAGCATACTCAAGAAGCCTCCGAACGATTCCTTGATGCACATCCCGAAGGAGTATACTCGCTCAAACCCGAATTTGACTCACAACGCAAGGTTGCCGATTATTTCTCCACACAAGACGACAATGATAAAAACAATCTGCTGTGCAATGCCATCATGGGGTTGATTGATGACGTACTGTTCATTGAGGACCCATATAAGAAAGGTACCTATCATCCACGAATCTCGGCTCAATCCACCTACATATACCGCTCTATGAGCAACCACGACAAGTGGTGTTTTGACCAACTGTATAACAACTTTTTCTATCATCGTCATAATGACTTTTGGCATGGAAAAGCCATGTGGAAACTACCTCCGCTGATTGATTCCACCGGCATGTTGTGTTGCGCCGAAGATCTCGGAATGATTCCGGCATGCGTACCGGACGTAATGAACAAATTGCAGATGATTTCTCTTGAAATTCAGCGTATGCCAAAGAATCCAGATGAGACGTTTGGAAATCCTGTCAATTATCCGTATTTGTCAGTGTGCACCACATCCACCCACGACATGGGCGGCATACGCGTATGGTGGGAGGAAAATCACGAAACCACTCAAAAGTTCTTCAACAGCATGCTGCATCAATGTGGCGAAGCTCCATTTTTCGCAGAACCATGGATATGCGACATGATTCTTAAGCAAAATCTGTCAGCACCGTCTATGCTTTGCATCCTGCCATTACAAGACTGGATGTCGTGCGATGCCAAGATACGTCGCAACGACCCCCGCGAAGAAATAATCAACATACCGGCCAATCCAAAACATTATTGGCGTCACCGTATGCATATAACAATTGAGCAACTCATTGCCAGCAAAGAGTTCAATGAACACGTGTCTCAACTCATAGCGGAGAGCGGCAGAAGACACTAAAAAATTAGCGGTTTTTGACAGAAAAATTGATTAACTTTTCATATCTTTGCACAGATAAGGACTTGCATTTTTGCAGTTCCGTATAACAGTCAAAGATGATAAAGAAATTTTTCTCTGAAAACAAACTTGTAAAGCCAGCCAAACGTCACAGCATCATCACATTGATGTGGATGGCGTTTGGCTCGCTTGTAGTTTTGGGCATACTGTTTTTTATGCTTGTTTACAATGGTATAATAGGATATATGCCCCCGGTGGAAGAACTCAAGAACCCACGTGACAGATTTGCCTCCGTGGTATACTCGGCTGATGGACAAGAGATCGGTCGCTATTTCAGAAACACCGGCAACCGTGTATATGCCGACTACGATGAAATCTCACCCTATATGGTGGATGCATTGATAGCCACTGAAGACGCCCGCTTCATGGATCACAGCGGTGTGGATTTCAGAGCCCTGATGCGCGTAGCTTTCAAAACACTGCTCATGGGACGTAAAAATGCCGGTGGAGGTTCCACCATCACCCAGCAACTTGCAAAACAGCTATATTCACCCGAATCAAATGGACTGTTAAGCCGTGCGATGCAAAAACCGATTGAATGGATGATAGCTGTGAAACTTGAGCGCTTCTACTCCAAAGATGAAATCTTGAAAATGTATCTCAATCAGTTTGATTTCTTGTACAATGCCGTAGGCATAAAATCAGCTGCTTTTGTATATTTCGGCAAAGATGCCAAAGATCTCAACATTCAGGAAGCAGCCATGCTGACAGGAATGGTCAAGAATCCGTCAATCTACAATCCAATACGCAAACCTGAGCGCACCATTGAACGCCGCAATGTTGTACTTGAGCAGATGCATAAAGCCGGGATGATAACCCAAGAAGAGCTTGACTCGCTAAAACAACTTCCTCTCGGAATTAATTTTCATAAAGTGGATCATAAAGAAGGTCTTGCTCCTTACTTCCGTGAAGAAATCCGCCATATGCTCCGTGCCTCAAAACCAGAAAGAGGCAACTACCCATCGTGGGATTACCAAGGATTCAAAGACGATTCAATCCAATGGGAAAACAACCCTCTTTACGGCTGGATAGAGAAGAACACAAAGCCCGATGGCTCCAAATACGATTTGTACACTGACGGTCTTAAAATCTACACCACCATTGATTCCCGCATGCAACGCTATGCTGAAGAAGCTGTTGCAGAACAACTTGGCGGCGTACTGCAGCCACAATTTTTCCGCGAAAAACGCAACACCAAAGGAGCGCCCTACTCCACAAACCGCACCGAGATTTCAGAAATCAGAGTGAACCATCTTATCCGCAACGCCATGAGACAAACCGACCGATACCGAATCATGAAACGCGCTGGGGTGTCGGAAGACGAAATAAAAAAAGCATTCAACACTCCGCGCGAAATGAAAGTGTTCAGCTATTCAGGCGACGTTGACACCATAATGACACCGCTTGACTCTCTGCTATACAACAAACACTTCCTTCGCACAGGTTTTATGGCCATGGATCCCATCAACGGTCACGTGAAAGCATATGTGGGCGGACCGAACTTTGAATATTTCCAATATGACATGGTTTCACAAGGCAAACGCCAGATAGGCTCTACAGTAAAGCCTTTTTTATACACTTACGCTATGGAAGAAGGGCTAACCCCTTGTGACCAGTTCCTTAATGCACAACCGGTTCTCACAGATGAAAACGGTAAAATATGGGCACCTCGCAACTCCGGCAGCGCACGCATAGGCGAAATGGTGGATTTGCGTTGGGCTCTCACCAACTCCAACAACTGGATTTCAGCACGTCTGATAAGTCAGCTCTCACCGGCTGCATTGGTTCGCACCATGCATAACTTTGGTATCACATCCCGTCTTGATCCCGTTATGTCACTGTGTCTTGGACCGGCAGACGTATCCGTGAAAGAGATGGTTGGCGCATACACCGCATATGCCAACAAAGGCATGAGAGTGGATCCGATTTTTGTGACAGCAATAGCAGATGCCAATGGCAATATAATAAGCGAATTCACGCCTAAACACACTGAAGTTATCAGTGAAAAAGCATATTATAGAATACTGTCAATGCTTCTCAATGTAGTAGACGGAGGTACCGGTAATCGTTTGCGCCGAGCGCCTTACAACATCACCGCTCAAATGGGCGGAAAAACCGGTACCACCAACTATAATGCCGATGGCTGGTTCATGGGATTCACACCGCAACTCGTAGCCGGAGCCTGGGTAGGAGGAGAAGAGAGATTTATTCACTTCAACGGTATGGCATACGGCCAAGGTGCTGCAATGGCTCTCCCCATATACGGACGCTTCATGAAAAAAGTTTATGCAGATTCCGAATTGCCCTATACTCAAAGCGCCACATTCACATTTCCATCCAATATTAATTTGTGCGAAAATGAATTTGGCTTCGTAGCCGATGACAATGAAGGCATAGAAGAAGAGGCTTCCATTGAAGGAGTTTTTGACTAATCCCAATAGAATAAAATAAAAATACATATACTTATGAAATTTAACGTATCAAGCAAAACGCTTTACAACTTTGCTTCATCAGTCAGCAAGGTGATCAATGCCAAGAATCCAATGCCGATTCTCAACAATTTCTTGTTCACACTGAACGGTGACCAACTTACAGTAAAAGCAGCCGATATGGAAAATTACCTCATTGGTCGTGTACCTGTATCAGATACAGAAGGATCCGGATCATTCTGTCTTGACGCCCGCCGCATAGTTGAACTGTTCAAGGAGCTGCCTGATCAAGGAATAGAAGTGAACATCAACGAGTCAAATATGGAAGTAACCATATCTTACACCAATGGTGTTTACAATACCGTAGCCATAAACGGCCTGGAATATCCCGGAACAACAAATGATGACAATGGTCCCAAAGAATCATTTGTTTGTAGCACAGAGCAAGTGATAAAAGGAATTGACAGCACCATGTTTGCCGTAAGTGTCGACGAAATACGTCCGCAAATGATGGGTATCCTATGGGATGTTAAGCCGGATGCCATGATCTTTGTAGCTACAGACACACGTAAACTTGTACGTTACACCAACTCCACCACAAAACCGGGGGTGGAATGCTCTTTCATACTACCTGTCAAAGGTGCAAGCGTTTTGAAAAACGTATTTGCCAAAGAAGACGAAATCAAAGTAACCGTAAGCGAAAAAAGTGTGCTGTTTGAAAGCCCTTCCTTTACATTTGAGTGTCGCCTGATTAAAGGTGTATTCCCTCCTTACAACAAAGTTATTCCCCAGAACAATCCATACGTTCTGACTATTGACCGTCTCTCACTTCTCAACGGTGTGCGCCGAGTATCAGTATTCGGAGACCAAGGAGGCGGCCTTGTGAAATTCAAACTGACCCCCGACCTGCTCACACTTAAAGCCAGCGACAACAGTTTCGGTACTTCAGGCAGCGAAACCGTTTCATGCAGCTACGATGGACAAGATATGGTAATGGGATTCAGCAGTATGTTTCTCATAGAAATCCTGTCAACATTCAACACCTCCGAGGTGATGCTCAAGATAGCAGACCCAAGTCGTCCTGCAATATGCCTCCCAGCCGAAAACGCTCAAGACGAGGAGCTTCTTATGCTTCTTATGCCAATGAATATAACCGACTAACATCATTGTGTCATGGAACTAAAACTCAATCGTCCAATAATATTTTTTGATCTTGAAACCACAGGCACAAACATCACCAAAGACCGTATCGTTGAGATTTCACTGATAAAGGTCTATCCTGACGGTTCAGACAAAGAACACAGCACACGTGTGAATCCCGAAATGCCAATTCCGGCAGAGTCTACCGAAGTGCATCATATCACAGATGCAGATGTGGCCGACAAGCCAAAGTTCTCTGAGATTGCGCCAAGCCTCGCTAAATTTTTTGAAGGTTGCGACCTTGCAGGTTTCAACTCCAATCGTTTTGACGTGCCAATGCTTGTAGCAGAGTTCAGACGAGCAGGAATAGCCTTTGACTTAAGTCACACCAAGATGATTGATGTGCAAACAATATTCCACAAACGCGAACCCCGCACACTTGTTGCCGCATACAAATTCTATTGTGGCAAGAATCTTGATGATGCACATTCCGCAGCAGGTGACACCCGTGCCACCTACGAAGTGCTCAAAGCCCAGCTCAAGCATTACGGAGATTTGCCTTGCGATGTTGACGGACTTTCCGAGTATTCCTCACACGGCCGCAATGTTGACTTTATGGGTCGTTTGATTTGGAACGACGAAAAGAAAGAGGTTATAAACTTCGGAAAATACAAAGGAAGATTGGCCGAAGAGGTATTGGCAAGCGACCACGGCTATTATGGCTGGATAATGCAAGGTGATTTCTCACAAAACACCAAGGATTGCTTTGCTCGTATTCATCTGCGTGTAGAAAGCGCAAAAATCAAAAAATAGTATGCTAAAAGGCAAACATATAGTTCTCGGCATCACCGGAGGCATAGCAGCCTACAAAAGCGCCATGCTCGCGCGCCTGTTTATAAAACAGGGTGCAGAAGTACAAGTGGTAATGACACCCTCTGCCAAAGAGTTCATTACCCCTGTCACGCTTTCGGCACTAACCGGCAAACCGGTAATCAGCGAATTCTTTACCGCCAATACCGGTGAATGGCATAGCCATGTAGACATAGGCTTATGGGCCGATGTCATGGTTATAGCTCCGGCCACAGCATGCACCATTGGCAAAATGGCCAACGGAGTGGCAGACAATATGCTTGTCACCACATACCTGTCGTCTAAAGCTCCTGTTTTCGTAGCGCCGGCAATGGATCTTGACATGATGGCACATCCAAGCACCACCCGCAATATTGATCTGCTCAAGCAGTATGGCAATCATATTATAGAACCCGAAGCCGGAGAACTTGCCAGCCATCTTATAGGTAAAGGGCGAATGGCCGAACCGGAACATATCGTTTCTGCCATAAGCGATTTTTTCAAAAGCTCGCAATTACTCACAGGCAAAAAAGTGTTGATCACGGCAGGCCCCACATACGAAAAAATAGATCCGTTACGTTTTATCGGCAACTACTCTTCCGGAAAAATGGGATACGCCATTGCAGACG
>CAMWXV010000078.1 GCA_947178305.1 uncultured Porphyromonadaceae bacterium
CCGTAACTTTGTGAGCTGTGGTTTCGATTGATGTTCCATAGAGGAAGAGTGTCGTAATGATATGTTATTGTATCCACTCCCTCCGGGGTTATTATGCGTTTGAGGTGCCATTTTGTCACCGCGTTATAGTATGTCAACCCGCTGTATCCCGGCTTTGTTCCTGATAAGGGGTGTACGTAATCGGTGTGTTCACGTTCTGAAAACTCGTATTTTGTGCCATCGGGCGTGGTTATTCTGAAGTTCTTGACATTGTCTATGCCGGTGTCCCCGAATAAGGTAATCGTTACGTTGTCCTGCGGCAGCATGATTACGGCACCGTTTTTTATAATGAAACTTCCGCTATGACCCGGAAACTGGTAGTGGTATCGGTCGTACAACGCGTCCACATCCCTGCGCTCAACCTGGTCAAGGTATCTTGCGCCTCCGCCGAGTCTGTCGTCGGAAGACATGTCATTGCTCTCACGGGAATCTATCTCTTCACTGGACAGGAATAGAAACTGCTTGGATTCGTCTGGTAGCCCAGCCACATCGCGATACACCATCCCTGCACAACTGAGTCTCCATCCCAGGCCTATCAGCCCTGATTTCTCTTCCATCTTGTGTCCGCCGAGAGCGTAACCAAGCGAGATGGACATTGGAAACTTTCCCACGTTCCATGAGAACAGCTCCACCGCCATGGATCCCGAGCCTGAAGACGGATCCACCTGCGGAGCCTCATGCGTAGGAAACGCCCACGGCTTGGTCTCCGGAGCCACCACTACCTCGTCAATGGTCAGCGCCGGCTTCACATAGTCACCCTGTCCCCATGCGGTCAACCCCGCCAGAACACTCCACACAACAACGATAGTTCTGAGTATTTGTTTCATGGCACAAGGATTAGTTTTTGTATTACACTACCGGCTTTTATAATATATTCACCATAAGGCCATCCTCCGGTGTTTAATGTCACTGTGCGGGATGTCTCGCAAGAGTGCATTACGCGTCCGGATATATCAGATACTATCACTTGTTGGCCTGTTCCCTGAGTGTCAATCGTCAAAATACCGTCTGAGAACATAATTGACGGACTACTGTTCCTGAGTGGAGTATCGTGGTCGGAATCAGAATCATATAATGGCACAATGCTGCCGCCCACATTATTTAGGTTGTGAATATTGCCGATGGAAGTTTCAAACTCGGGCCATATATCGATATTCTCGTTTCGTGGAAACACAACGGTCCACTCATCACTCCACATATCGCCGGTGCGTAGATTGTGCGTCACTGTGATTTCGGTGCGAGCCAACAACGGCTTTAACAAGCTGAGTCCCCAACTCCATATCTCCTTGGTTACATGAGCCGACAACGAATCCGACAATGTTTGATAACCGGCATCGGATGCAGCATATTCCATAACCTCGCGGCGATGTGTAAGAGTTGCATTGCGCACAGTGTCACCTGCGGTCAGAATCACTGTGCAAGTTCCCATGGGTGTGAAGTTGTAGCTTCCGCCCCCTTGATAATGTTCCGACATGTATCTGCGCACATTGCGTTTCAAATCTCCATTTGTTGCATTGGGCGATGCGGTCATCGGAGGGCATGAATCGCGGCTGATCCATGTTCTGCATTCTCGGCAAACAAGCCAGGCGGAATCGCCTTGCAATTTATAATCCTCACGAACATTTTCGGTCAGCCCTCGGCTGATAATATGTAGAGCTGAATCGCCTTCAAACCTGTATCTCCAAACAGTGTTTCCTATAGAGCCTTTCAGTGAAAAATCCACAACTTCTTGTCCGTTCTCTGGTACAACAGGATTGCAAATAAATCCATGTACATCCTGCCCTTTGACCACTGAGGTCATAATGATAGCAAAAGTTATTATTAGATAACGTAGCAAGCCCATAGCAGGAATGTTGGTTATGTCCGCAATTTAACCATAATATTTAAAATAAGCAAATATTCATGGAACTTTGCAAAAAAAGCAAGCGCAATGCCTTGACATTGCGCTTGAATATGAAAGTTGTAGACTTATGTTTCTTTAATTCTCCAAAGCAAGAATTAGAGCCGATGTGGGTTCTACTGTAACTTTTCCGCCTTTTAATGACCCCATGCCTGAAGCATTTATCTTGCCATCACGGGCTATGACAATCCAATTGCCGCGAGGTATATTTACTTCTACAGGCTCGGTATTGCCGTTGAACACAATTTTAATCTCTTTCCATACATCACCGTTGGCGTGATTCTTAAGCGAGTATGATATGAGATTTGGTTGCTTGATATTGTCAAATTTCAGGTTGCGCATCACATCAGCGGTTTCTGTCATGCGGAAAGCCGGATGCTCTTTGCGCAATTTTATTAGCTGTTTGTAATATTCCATTTGGTCGGCATTGGCCGATTTCAGAGTCCAGTCAATTGCGTTTATGGAATCTGGTGACTGATAGCTATTGTGCACACCTTTTTTATTACGGAATATCTCTTCTCCGGCAAACATAAACGGCGTGCCTTGCGATGTGAATACAATGGTCTGCGCCAATCGGGCTGCACGCTTTCGGTCGGCCTCTGTGGTGCCCGGCATTGATTTGGCCAACTTGTCAGTCAGGCATAGGTCGTCGTGGCACGACACATAGTTGATGATTTGGCGTGGTGAGCTTGCATAGGCAAACTTGGAGTTGGCACCTTTGCTGTAATCTACCTGTGGATGAGCCGTAGAGGCTACTATGCCTATTTTCACAGTTTCTTCCATGCCGGGTTTACCTGTGGCGAATCCTCTGTCGGCCGCATTGCTGTAGTGTCCTTTCACCGCATCGCGAATATCATCTGAAAATACTGCTATGTTAGGCATTGCACTTACGTTTTCTTTGAGTGCACGTTGCTCTTTGGGCAGGGGAGAGTCGCCGGCTGTCCAACCCTCGCCATACACAAAAATGTCAGGACGGATGGTTTTGAGTTCCTTGGCCACACGGTTCATTGTTGCAGTGTCGTGAATAGCCATCAGGTCAAAGCGGAAACCGTCTATATGGTATTCGTCAGCCCAATATTTTACCGAGTTGACTATAAAATCGCTCATCTGTTTGCGGTCTGAGGCCGTTTCATTGCCGCAGCCTGACGCATCGCTGTAAGAGCCGTCTTGACGGTGGCGGTAGTAATAATCGGGTGCGGTGAGTGAAAAATTGGAGCCATCGTTTTCTGCCGTGTGATTATATACCACATCCATTACCACTCCGATATTTGCGTCATGCAGCGCCTTGACCATCTGTTTCATCTCCTTTATTCGGGCGGTTGGGTCTGCCGGATTGGTGGAGTATGAGCCTTCGGGAGTGTTATAGTTCTGGGGGTCGTATCCCCAATTGTATTTGTTGATTTGTAGGTTGCTTTCGTCCACAGAGTTGTAGTCATACGACGGAAGTATGTGTACATGAGTGATGCCAAGCTCTTTTAGATGCTCTATGCCTGTTGCCAGACCTTGTGGTGTTTTAGTGTTTGGTTCAGTGAGAGCCAGAAACTTGCCTTTGTTTACAATACCGGAAGACGGGTGTACTGAAAAATCGCGGTGATGCATTTCGTAGATCACTGCATCGTTGATTGATTTTAGAGCTGGTCCATGATCCGATTCCCAATCCTCGGGATTGGTGGTTGACAAATCCACTATAGCGGCTCTTTGTCCGTTGGTGCCTGTAGCCTTGGCCCACACTCCGGGAGTCTCATCGAGCCATTTGCCATTATGCTTGACACGAAAAGTGTAAAATTTGCCATAAAGCTGTTTGGGATATGAAGCCACCCATGTACCGGAATCGGAGCGCTGCATATCCAATGTGTCAATAGCAGGTGTATTGCGGTCGGAAGCGTAGAGCAATACTTGCGCATGTTCTGCCTCGGGCGACCATAAGCGCCAATGAGTGCCGGTGGAGTTGACTGTTAGCTCAAGGTCTGAGCCGGAATAAGACGGAAGTGTGGCAAGCTGAGTGTCACGCGGCCACAATTGTGGTGCTGTTGCATTGCCTATCAATGCGCCGGAGAGCATGGCACCGGTGCAGATTGACATTATAAGTTTGTTCATTTAAAGTAGTAAATAAGTGTATGTAAGTATGTATAATCTATTATGAGCAACAAATAGTTGGATTAACGAACTACCACTTTTAGTGCACCGTAGGGGTGTCTCACGATGTAGCATCCTTGTGGAAGCTCTACAATGGTGTGTCCGGTGTTCATGTTTAAGCTTTTGAGCATTTGTCCGGTGATGGAAAACACTTGAAAGTCCACAGTCTGACTTGTGTTATTATGCAGTTCTATTCCACCGGGCACAGTGCGAACCTTCACGTTCTGTTCCGACAACTCTTGTAAATCATGAGTTGTTGCTGCATAAAGCAAAGGCTCTACGCTTGCGGTTGAAAGAGTCAATATGAGCAGAACGAATATTTTTTTCATGGCCACACTAATGATATAGCAAAGATACTGCGTATGGTATAATAAAACAAGTTCAAAAGCGTTGCACCGTTGCTATTTGGGTATTTTTAACTCAGTAGTTAATTGTCACAATTGATTTATCGTATAAAATGCAGTCTGCATTGGGCAATAAGAACGCTTATAAATGTTAATTTATGTACACAATCGGCATTTGGCATAATAATTTCAGCATGCAATTATTTATGGTCAATAAGGGCGAATATGGCTATACAAGCCGATTTTGAGGGTGTCAACACCTAAAAGATGATGTGTTTGAGTGTATTATAATGTTCACAGAATTTGGGAATTGGATATAAATTTGTAAATTTGCGCCCGAAAAATTGAGATTATATTTTTATGAACAAAACCTCGGAACAAATCGACCTTCTGTTTGAAACAAGCTGGGAGGTGTGCAATAAAATCGGAGGCATATATACCGTGTTGTCTACAAAGGCAAAAACCTTGCAGACATTGATGAAGGATAAAACCATATTTGTGGGGCCTGATGTATGGTCCGCTGAAAACCCTTCACCTTTTTTCACTGAATCAAAAACATTGCTTAAGTCATGGCGTGCTTCCGCTTCGCTTCCTGATGGCGTTAGTGTCAGGGTTGGTCGTTGGAATGTGCCTGGCAAACCAATAGCCGTGTTGGTGAAATTTGATGGAATGTATGCTGTTAAAGATGAGTTTTATGGCAAAATGTGGCAGCTATATGGTGTGGATTCCCTTCATGCTTATGGTGACTACGATGAAGCTTGTGCTTTCTCCCACGCTGCCGGTGTGGTTATTGAAAGTATCATAACGCATTCCAAAGTTCACCATGGTAATGTGATAGCCCATTTTGACGAATGGACTACCGGCATGGGGCTTCTGTACACAAAATGGCGTATGCCTGAAGTAGCTACAGTGTTTACCACTCACGCCACAAGCATTGGACGTAGCATCTGCGGAAACGGCAAACCGTTGTATGACTATCTCAAAGGTTATAACGGAGATCAGATGGCCCGTGAACTCAATATGGAGGCTAAGCACTCGTTGGAAAAAGCGGCAGCTCACAATGCCGATTGTTTTACCACTGTTAGTGAAATAACAGCCATGGAGTGCGAGCAGCTTTTGGATATTCGTCCTCATGTTGTGACCCTAAATGGATTTGAAAAAAACTTTGTGCCGTCAGGAGCCAAATTTAAAACCTCACGCAAGGCTGCCAGAAAACTGATGCTTGATGTGGCTGGTCATCTTGTGGGTCAAAAATTTGATGACGATACGTTTATAGTTACCACATCAGGCCGTTGTGAATATCGCAACAAGGGTATTGATGTGTATCTTGATTCGCTTGCCACACTTGTGTCAATGAATCCTGAGCGCAATGTATTGGCATTCGTAATGGTGCCTGCTTGGTGCAAGGAGCCCCGAGAGGATTTGCAGGAAGCTTTGCATTCCTCGGAGTATGCTCGTTTGGAAGAACCCGTTATCACGCACTGGTTACATAATATGGACCAGGATCCTGTGCTTGGTCGTATTCGGAGTATCGGTTTCGGAGCCAATGTAAATTCCAAGGTTACTGTGATATATGTGCCTTGTTATCTAAATGGCACCGATGGTGTGTTCAATATGCCATACTATGATTTGCTTATTGGTATGGACGTTACAGTGTTCCCTTCCTATTATGAACCTTGGGGTTACACTCCTTTGGAGAGTGTGGCTTTTGGAGTGCCAACAATTACTACATCATTGTCTGGCTTTGGTCAATGGGTCAAACTTACATCCAAGGCTTCGTTTGATGTCTCAGGCGTGTCGGTTGTTGAGCGCGGTGATGGTAACTATCATCAAGTGGTGCATAGCATAGCCTCAGATCTCAAGCATCTTGTAGAAGCTGATGATAGCACTGTTAAATCAGTTGCTTTAAGCGCTATGGCAACTTCTGATCGTGCTGCGTGGGAATATTTCATAGAATATTACCAACAGGCTTATAACATGGCGCTTCAAAACGCGCTTAAACGAAATGAGTAATATATAATCTCTTGAGTATTATAATTTAGAAACCATAATTATCACTTCAATATATGAAAATAGAAGTAAGTAATACCAATGCTCCCGTGTGGCATGATGTCACCGTGAACTCTGATCTCCCTGCCGTGTTGAAACCTCTGGCAGAGCTTTCAAAAAACTTGTGGTGGGTGTGGAATAGCGAGGCCAAAGCCTTGTTCCGCGACCTGAATCCTGATCTGTGGCGCTCTACCGGCGAAAATCCCGTTATGGTGCTTCAGCAGCTCCCGACCGACCGTATTGAGGCTATCACCAAGGACCAGACAATGGTGGATCGCATCAATGCTGTTTATGCCGATTTCAAAGCCTATATGGCTGAACCTATGCGCACTGATGTGCCTTCTGTGTCATACTTCTCTATGGAGTACGGCCTTTGCAACTGTCTCAAAATATATTCCGGTGGTCTTGGTGTGCTTGCCGGTGACTATATCAAGGAAGCCAGTGACAGCCGCGTTGACATGACCGCTGTTGGTTTCCTCTATCGTTATGGCTATTTCACTCAGACATTGTCGGTTGATGGCCAGCAAATTGCCAACTATGAGCCGCAGAACTTCAACCAGTTGCCCATTGAGCAGGTTATGGATGCCGATGGTCATCCTATGATTCTTGAGGTTCCTTATCCCGGACGTATAATATACTCTCACATTTGGCGCGTTAATGTGGGTCGTATGAAACTGTATCTGCTTGACACCGACTTTGACCTCAATAGCGAGTTTGACCGCTCCATCACACACCAGCTCTATGGTGGTGACTGGGAAAACCGTATCAAGCAAGAATACCTTCTCGGTATCGGCGGTGTGCTGATGCTCAAAAAACTTGGTGTGAAATCAAAACTGTATCATTGCAACGAAGGTCATGCCGCGCTTCTTAACCTCCAGCGCCTTGTTGATTATGTACAGGAAGAGAAACTTGATTTCAATGTCGCTCTTGAGCTCGTACGCGCTTCTTCGCTTTACACTGTTCACACTCCTGTGCCTGCCGGTCATGACTACTTTGACGAAAGTCTTTTCGGCAAATACATGAACGAATTCCCCGGCAAACTTGGCATCTCTTGGGCAGACCTCATGAATATGGGTCGCGAGAATCCCAATACCAACGAGCGTTTCTCTATGAGCGTATTTGCTCTTAACACTTGTCAGGAAGCAAATGGCGTTAGCTGGTTGCATGGTGAGGTTTCTAAGAAGATGTTTGCCGGCATATGGAAAGGTTATAGCTGGGAAGAAAGTCACGTAGGTTATGTTACAAACGGTGTGCATATGCCTACTTGGGCAGCTTCGGAATGGAAAGAATTCTATCTTGAGCACCTTGGAAGGCAGGCCTTCTCTGATCAGAGCAATCCTGAGGCTTGGAAAGGCATATTCTCTGTAAGCGATGAGGCTATATGGAATATGCGCATGACTCTCAAAAACAAGTTTATAAACTTTGTTAAGCGTGATTTCAAGGCCAAATGGCTCGCCAACCAGCGCGACCCGTCAGCTGTGATGGACATCCTTGAAAAGATCAATCCTAATGCTCTCATAATCGGTTTTGCTCGCCGATTTGCCACATACAAACGTGCTCACTTGTTGTTTACCGATTTGGATCGTCTGTCTAAGAT
>CAMWXV010000079.1 GCA_947178305.1 uncultured Porphyromonadaceae bacterium
GGATTACAATGATGACAGCGACGAGCTGCTTGTAATACCGGAAAGTGAGAACCATCTCAATGTGGCATACATGCTCTATGACACAATAGCTTTGCAAATCCCCATCAAACACGTGCATCCGCTGGGCAAATGCAACCGACAGATGACAGCAATTCTGAAAAAGCACCGCGCCAATCGTCCCGATGACATGGATACCGATCTTGAAGACGAACTGATAGACGAGATTGACAGCATCGAAACCGAGCAACAGACTTCAGATCCCAGATGGGATGCACTCAAGGGTCTTGGGAGCAAAGCCTCTGAAACCGAGAACCACACAGAAAACTAAACAAAGAATTATCACAAGGCAACAAACAAGCCTTGATAAATCATAATAAAAAAACAAACAATAAATAATAAGTCATCATGGCACATCCTAAACGAAAACAATCCAAGACTCGCACTGCCAAGCGTAGAACTCACGACAAAGCAGTAGCTCCCACATTGGCACTTTGCCCCAATTGCGGCGCATGGCACGTATATCACACCGTGTGCGGCGAATGCGGATACTACCGCGGCAAAATCGCCATTGAGAAAACAGCAGTGGTTTAATCCAACCATCGAGTACTGCGCTTTGCGCCTTCGGGCCGCGAAGCGCTTTAACATTTCATAAACAGTAGACTATGCTTTACGCAAGAATATCGGGCGTATCATCGTATGTGCCTGACGATATCCTCGACAACGAGATGCTGTCGAAAATGGTGGACACCAACGATGAATGGATCACCACACGAGTAGGAATCAAGGAACGTCGCATCCTGAAAAAGCCCGAAGCCGGATCTTCGTATATGGGCATACAGGCCGTGAACAAGCTTCTGGCTGAAACCGGCACAAAACCCGAAGAAGTGGACTTGCTCATCTGCGCTACTTCCAACCCCGACTATCGCTTCCCCTCAACCGGCTCAGTGATAGCACACGAGTGCGGACTCTCAAACTGCTATGCCTACGACATACAGGCAGCCTGTGCAGGATTCATTGTGGCATTGGAAGATGCCGCAGCATATGTGAAATCAGGTCTGCGCAAAAAGATTGTAGTTGTGGCAGCAGAAATGATGTCTTCAATGGTGAACTACAAAGACCGCACCACCTGCCCTCTGTTTGGTGACGCAGCTGGCGCCATGCTTGTTGAGCCAACCGAAGATGCTGTAGGCATAATGGACGCTGTGTTCCACGTTGACGGTGTTGGCCGCGACCATCTGCTCATGAAAGCAGGCGGTTCTGTACATCCGGCCACCCATGAAACAGTGGATGCTGACGAGCACTATGTGTTCCAGGACGGCAAGTTTGTGTACAAACACGCTGTCACCGATATGCTCACTTCATCTCTTGACGTAGCCCAGCGCAATAATCTCACTATGGAAGATGTGGATTGGCTCATACCTCATCAGGCCAATCTGCGCATCATTGAAGCTGTATCTTCACGTGCCGGCATAGCCCCTGAAAAAGTGCTCGTCAACATTGAGCACTACGGCAATACTTCCGCGGCATCAATTCCTTTGTGTATTGACGAGTACAAGAATCGCATCAAAAAAGGCGACAAACTCATACTCACCGCATTCGGAGCCGGATTCACATGGGGAGCCATGTATGTAATTTGGGATATTTAATCCACAAATTGCAGTTTCCCATAAAAAATATTGCAATAATAGCATCTTTTCAGGTGCTATTATTGTTTTATTATAAGCAATACATAAACAAGAAAACATATGAACGAAAATCATAAAGCCGGATTCGTGAACATTGTTGGCAACCCCAATGTGGGAAAATCCACATTGATGAACGACCTTGTGGGTGAACGTATATCCATAATCACCTCCAAAGCCCAGACCACACGACACAGAATAATGGGTATTGTAAACACACCTGAATACCAGATTGTGTTCAGCGACACACCAGGAGTACTGAAACCGAAATACAAGCTGCAACAGAGCATGCTTGATTTCAGCGAAGGCGCATTGACCGACGCCGACATACTTGTGTATGTGACAGACGTGGTAGAAGACCCCGAAAAGAACGCCGATTTTCTTGCAAAAGTTGCCAAGGAAAAAGTGCCGGTACTACTCGTAATCAACAAAATTGACTTGCTCAAAGACCAGAACCAGCTCAATGAAATAGTGTCACGCTGGCAGGCTCTGCTACCAAACGCCGAGCTGTTTCCAACATCAGCCAAAGAGCATTTCAACGTATCCAACCTCATGAACCGCATCGTGGAACTGCTGCCAATGTCTCCTCCTTTCTTTGGCAAAGACGCTCTTACCGATAAGCCTGCTCGCTTCTTTGTTACCGAAATAATCCGTGAAAAAATACTTTTGAACTACGACAAGGAAGTGCCCTACTCCACAGAAGTAATCGTAGAGAAATTTGACGAGAAAGATGGCGCAATCCACATCATGGCAGTGATATATGTAGAGCGCGACAGCCAGAAAGGGATACTCATAGGCAAAGGCGGCACAATGCTCAAAAGAGTTGGCACCGCAGCTCGCAAAGACATTGAAACATTCTTTGACAAACGCGTCTATCTGGAGATATTTGTAAAAGTGGAACCCAACTGGCGTAACCGCGAAAACAAACTCCGGTCGTTTGGCTACATGGAATAAAAATGTTAACTTTGTGAAACTTATAAACATAGTTCAAAAGCAATATACTCATAGCATATGTCACAAATGGTAGCCATAGTGGGACGTCCGAATGTGGGCAAATCCACCCTTTTCAACCGCCTGACACAATCTCGCACTGCAATAGTGGATGAAACCGCCGGCACAACCCGCGACCGGCAATACGGCCGTGTGGACTGGAACGGCAAGGATTTTTCTATTGTGGACACCGGTGGCTGGGTGGTCAACTCCGAAGATATTTTTGAAGGCGAAATCAACAAGCAAGTACATTTGGCCATAGAGCAGGCCGATGAAATACTGTTTGTAGTAGATGCCATGAACGGCGTTACCGACCTTGACGATCATGTGGCCGAAATACTTCGCAAATCCAAGAAACCGGTGATACTTATTGCCAACAAGGTTGACTCAAACGATTGGCTGTACAATGTACCTGAGTTTTATTCGCTCGGTCTTGGTGATCCATATCCGGTTTCGGCAGTAAACGGATTCGGCACCGGCGACCTTTTGGACGAAGTTGTAAAGAAACTCCCTGAAGAAGACATTGACGCTAAAGAGCACCTTGACGAAATACCCAAATTCGCCATCGTTGGACGACCCAACGCCGGTAAATCCTCTATAATCAATGCATTCATAGGCGAAGATCGTCACATCGTGACCGATATAGCAGGTACAACCCGCGACAGCATATATACACGCTACAACAAATTCGGTTTTGACTTCTATCTTGTGGACACAGCCGGTATTCGCAAGAAAACCAAAGTCAACGAGGATATCGAGTATTATTCGGTGATACGCTCCATACGAGCCATTGAAGCATCAGATGTGTGCATCCTTATGATTGATGCCACTCGTGGCATTGAAGCACAGGACGTAAGCATTTTCTCCCTGATACAACGCAACAAGAAAGGTCTGGTAGTGTGTGTCAACAAATGGGATCTTGTGGAAAACAAGTCCACGGAAGCAATAAAACATTTTGAAAACGCCATCCGCGAACGATTTGCCCCGTTCACAGACTTCCCTATAATATTCGGCTCGGCACTCACCAAGCAACGAATCTACAAAGTTCTGGAAACAGCAGTTGAAGTTTATCAAAACCGTAAACGCACTGTGCCCACCTCACAGCTCAACACCGTGATGCTTGATGCCATTGCAGCATATCCGCCACCAGCCAACAAAGGCAAATTCGTGAAAATCAAGTATATCACAATGCTGAAAGGTGCGCAGATTCCCACATTCATATTTTTCTGCAACCTGCCACAATGGGTCAAAGAGCCATACCGTCGCTATTTGGAAAACAAAATACGAGATAACTGGGAATTCTCCGGCACTCCGATCAACGTGTATATGCGCGAAAAATAACACAACCAATGACAGAGATAATCACCACAATAATAGGTTATACGGCAGCCATATGCATGGTCTGTGGCTATTTGCCTCAGGCATGGCGCACCATACGCACTCGCGAAACCGACAGTATAGCACTGCCAACATTCCTGATGCTTGGTGCCGGAAGCGTGTTCTTTGTAATCCAAGGGCTACTTCTTGGAAATATGCCACTTGTGGTGACAAACACCATAACAACTGTGGCAAGCGCCATTATTTTTGTAATCAAAATACAAAACGACCGCCACAAAAAGAAGCCTTAATGTAGGATTTGTCATACCCGCTTCGGGATTAGTCGCATACATTTGCAAAAAAATCCCGGACTTATGACAAAACTTACACGCAAAAACAACCAGACTTCATTTCAAATCAATGAAATAACCCACAATGGTGGTGTGACGCAATGTGTAAACCTGCGCCACACCACCTTATTTTCAACCGAACGCCTTACGGTAGCTCCGCAGCCTGAACCCAAATACTCATACAAGCTCATCCCTCTCACATCACTGCCATTGACAGGCGAGCAACTTCTATACTCCCCTGCCGACTCCGAAGGACACGCAAATCTATACTGTTGTACAAACCATGGTGAACCACATTTGATACAGAAAATCAATGGTGAACCGAAATGCGCCATACCTACTGAATCCGGAGCCATAGTAATGACATCCGACGGCCCCATAGAATTCAAGAGAAAAAACAACGGTTGGACATGCCATCCCAACCGACCATCCGCATTTCCTGTAACAATCACAGCCGCACCAAAAGGCACGTTGACCCAACCAATGCCACCCGTGAAAATGGAACTCACCACCTCGGGGCAAACCACCGCACCAACCAACGAATCACTTACACGACTGCGCAACACCATGCTCACCACCTACAACGCACTCAGCACAGAAGCGTTGAGCGGAGGTGTATGGATACAACCCATAGGCATACGCTACCGTGTGCTTGACTCCATGGGCAATGAATTGTGGAGAAGTCCGATAAGCATAATAGGTATTGACGGCTGGCAATGCACCAATCCGCTAACAGGAAGTCTGTCCGGCAGTGACACCTCCTACACATCATCCAACCTACATATTGCAGCCAAATCATTTGCCATAAACGTACATATCAAAGCATTACCTGAAAATCATCCATGGCATCAACACGCCGCATCAGTGGTGATTGAAGCCACACCACAATTACATCCGCTTATCACCGACCGACTTCCGCGCACCAATATTTCAGGCATTACAAGCAACAATCCACAATTTTCAGCCTGGCTGCCCGGCATACAACCCGAAAGCATTGCCAACACCAAGAATCACACCACCAAGCTCAAATGGTTGACCATAAATCCCGATCCGGCAATGACACGTATCGGACGAATTGACCTGACCTCAGACACTCACACCTTGCAGCTCACCCCAATTGGCTCACCGACAGTGACAGAAGAAGTGTCCACGATAGAATCTGCATCAAAACACGCACTATCAGAAATGTCCGTACCAACAGACCATCCCCTGTCTCAACTCATCACATCAGGCCATCAATTCAGCGCAGAATGCGTAGTTCAAAATGGCGACACAACCATCTGGGGCAACATATCACTAATATACAACAATTCGCAACAACCACCCACTGCATCCGACACCACAGAATCACCGTGGCAAGCCGCACTGCGCGTATACATCGACGGTTCAAGCTACGTAATTCGCTATCCGGGAGAAGGACTATGCCCCACTGCATTGTCACCACTTATACTGATTGAACATCCGCGAGCCACAACTGCCACATTCTATGTGCAACAGACCCAATCAGGCAAGATTTATGAAGCCACAGTGAATTTATCACCCATCCCCAACGGAGCCTTGGCCGCACACATCTCCGACAACCTGAGACCAATACAACTCACACAAAGCCAATTGTCCTCATTGCCGGCAGCAACAGCATATGCAGGCACAGAGGAAAGAATGCCAGGAGCTGTCGTAGTGACAAACAGCACCGAGCCTTTAAAAGTGCTGTGTGGAAGCGTGTGCAGTCAAGGCGAGATCAAAGCTTTGGCCGGAGCCGTCAAAAGCCAATCCAGCTGGGACTTCTCCAGATGCCACATCTATGCATTTGCCACAGACGGCATATACACCGTAGCCGCAAACACAAGCACATGCAAAGTTTCAGCTTCAAGAATAGATTCACGAGGCATATCCGACAACAATGCCGTGGCACCAACCCCACAAGGCGTGGTAGCTTTGATTGAAAACACACCGGTAATATGTACCGCCTCTTCAGTAAAACCCATCACTCCGCAATTGAAACCCATTACATACCCTCTCAACCAAGTAGCGTGGCACAGTTATGACAATGAGCTATATTTCGCCGACAACCAAGGCAACATAACTGTTCTTTCCCAAAACGGATGGCACCAAATATTGCTTCCCGAGCGAGTGGAACAGCTTCGTCCATACATGGGCAAAATATGGTTCACCGGCACAGAAAACAGCTATGTGACCACTAATGCCCAGAATTGCCACATTGAATGGAAATGCCTCATGTCGCAACCATCACCAGCAAGAGTATATTTAATGAACATACCTATGTTCGCATCACACTTCAATGGCATAGTGGAATTGAGAGCACACAACGGAGCCGGCAGCGAACACTCCCAACCGATCACCTCAATACTGATTGACGGAGAATTGAACTCCCCATTAACAATTCGCATACTCGCCCCGTGGCGACGCGAATTGTCACTTAGCATCAAAGGAGATGCATCATCAGATTTTTACTTGACATCTCCAAACATAACAATATCAAGCCCCCTATTACGTTAATAATATAATGAAACAGATACACATCATAATATCACTAACCATAGCCGCGCTTATAAGCGCGGCTATGAGCTCATGCATAGAGGACGGCATAAGCTCATCACCCTCAGACCAGCCCACATTCTCCACCGACACCCTTAAAATGGGATTGGTATTCACCTCCGAAGGAACCTCTACCCACTCCTTGCGAGTATACAACCCGCACAACAAAATTCTGTCAATGAGTCGTGTTGGATTCAAAAACGGCGGCACCGGAATGTTTAGGCTCAATGTGGACGGACAAAGCGGTCGCGAATTTGCCAATATTGAAATTCGCCCCAAAGACTCCATATATGTGTTTGTAGACGCATGTCTTGATCTCCAGAACTCCACGTTGCCACTAACCGTGGAAGAAACCATAGAGTTTGAAACCAACGGTGTGACACAACAAGTGGTAATCACAGCCGACGGTCAGGATGTGGAACGTCTTCACGGACACGTGATAGACTCCGACACCGACTGGAGCAACTGCATGCCGAAACAGATATTTGACTCTCTTGTTGTTGCTGAGGGCACACGGCTCACCATCGGCCCGGGCATGAAACTCTATTTTCATTCCGGCGCAAAACTGACCGTCCGAGGCTCTTTAAGCATTGAAGGCACCGCCGAACAACCGGTGGAACTGACCGGAGACCGATTCGGACTTGTGGCAACAAACGTGCCTTATGAAATAATGTCACAACAATGGGGTGGAATGTATTTTGCACCAACATCCAAACCATCAAAAATGCTATACACGGTAGTGAAAAACACCGACTTTGGAATATTGGTTGATTCCGTAACCACTGCTGACAACGCCCCGGCACTGGAATTGGTAAATTGCCGTTTGCGCAATTCCGGTGGACGCGTGCTCACATCACTCCATTCCAATCTCACTGTCACAGGATGCGAACTGGCCGAAGGAGCCAACGGCATATCATATTTCCAAGGAGGCATAATCAAGATGCTGCACTGCACATTGAGCAATTACTATCTGTTTTCAGCCGTCAAAGGTCCGCTCATAACACTGAGTCACATCAATGTCGCAACCGACGACAACTCCGGCCTTCCATACACAGCCGCCTTGATAGCCAACAGCATATTATGGGGCAACGGAGGCGATATAAATACAAATTCTCTTGACGACACGGGTGTGTATGTA
>CAMWXV010000080.1 GCA_947178305.1 uncultured Porphyromonadaceae bacterium
AACCGGTGTTGAGAGTTGTGGTTTACAATATGCAGGGCGTGTTGATGTGTGATTTATCGCCAAAAAACACTGATGTGTCATTCAACATTGGACATCTCCATTCAGGGATATATATTGTAGGTGCGGTTTGTGAGAACGGTTCTTATACAAGCAAGTTTGTTAAACATTAAAATGTCGGGTCATGAAACTAAAAAATATTATAATACTGTTTTTGTCCATGTGTTGCATGGTGTTGGTTGCGGAGGCTGAAGATAAATTAGTTACAATATGGAGCGGAAACGAGGGGCATTCATTTAAGTCAAGTAAGATAGCAAAAATGGTTGTTGATGAAGCAGATATATATGCTATTGATGAGATTGGAAACCCCATAGCCTATATTAAAAGTTGGGGTGTAGCTCATGCCGTTGTTAATTTTGTAGTTGAACCCATTGATCTTCTTGATGAATGTTCAGTAGAAAATGGTACAATATCAGCCTCGCTGCATAATCTTGAGCCATGTGCTATTGCCGGAGTGGAACTTATTACAGTGAATCGGGGCAAAGGAATTGTATCTGTGCACTTTGCAACACAAAAGCGTGTGGGTAAAGGATCTATAGAACTTGTAATAGGCGAAGGAAGTAATGCGGTTTCAGGGTCAATAGATGTGATAATGCAACCTACAATCCAGTTTGCTTCGTTCTATGGTGAAACTGCAGGTCCTGATATATTTACGATGCCGTATCTTAATAGTCGTCCGGCACTTGGCACATTGACCATGTATATCGCTTCCAGGTGTCATAAAATTATTGAGATTAATTCTCATGATGAGGTTCGTGTGGCCTTTAATGTTGAGGGTGGGATGAAAGAAGATATACTTGAAGCTGTGAAATGCTATAAATGGAATAAAACTAAAGGTGATGCTTTGCTCATAACTCGTAATGATTCCGAAGTTGTGCTGGGTGATGGCTTTGATGCCATACTTAATGTTCGCTCAGGCACTGAAACCGGCACTGTGGTTTTTGAGTGCGAAACTACGTGTATCACCGCCGAAGAGGCCGCTGCAGCAGCTGAAGAGAATCGTGAACCCAATCCGCTTACCCTTACTTTGACTTACGATGTGGTAAATATCAATAAAGATTATCCCATTGAAAAGATTGAAGTGAATAACGAAAACATAGAGATTGATGTTGATGAAACCTATATCGTTAATATGAGTGTTACACCTATGTCGTCTTATGCATTCCAAAGAGTGAGAGTGGATGTCGCAGATCCTTCAATTGTGAAAGTGGGGTATTTTGAAGGTCTTGATCTTCCTATTCAAGGTTTGAAACCCGGTACGACAACTATCACTTTCTCTGCTTATAACAACACAGAACTTGTTACCAAGACAATGACGGTTACAGTGAAAGATCAGATTGGTAGCATCGTTATAGACAATACCGGTGACCCGTATATATTTGCCGGTAGTAATACTACATGGACAGCCAAGGCATATACTTTAAGCGGTGTGTTGATGAATAATGTGCCGATGACTTGGGAGTCCAGCGATTCAAATGTTGTGACTGTGGCTGACGGTGTTGTTACCGGTGTTGCCGCAGGTTCTGCATCGATAGTTGCCGTTAACGGCGATGTGAAGTCGGGTGCTCGTTCAATCCGTGTGATTGCCGCTCCTGATGCCATCAGCGATGCCAGTGGTTTCCAAGGTTTTTATGAGGATGGCAATGACATTGTGTTCCTTGATAATAATGATGGCTATTTGGTGATTACCGGAGGGTATGCCAATGGGATGTTTGTTGGCACACATAATCTAAAAGGAGCGTATTATATGAAAGATGATGCCAAAGCTCCGGCTACAGGTTCTGTGAAAATAACCAAGGGAGCAGGCGAGTATGAGTACATTGTTACTATGAATGTTAGTATAAATATATCTGACACGCGTGTGGTGAGCTATGTGGTTAATAACGGAATAATAGGGTATTTGCCGGAATAGCTTGGGTATAGATATTAAATTAATTAATAAACGGCTCTGAAATTCACATATTTCAGAGCCGTTACGTTATGGTTTTGAATACTGTTATTTGAGTGTGCCGGCTTCGGCTTGCTGAATCATTTGCTGATTGGCAGTGATGTAAACTTCTACACGACGGTTTTGGGCGCGTCCTGCTTCGGTGTCATTTGAGGCCACATAATCGGCCATGGGTATTCCTTGTGCGGAGAGGCGAGATGCAGCAACGCCACTGTTTCGAAGATAGTTCTGAACTGCGTCGGCACGTCCGGTAGCTACTTTTTGGTTGGCTTGCAGAGAACCTACATTATCGGTGTAACCAAAAATTTGCACATTGGTTTGTGGATTGTTAATGAGTGAAGATGCAAATTGACTGAGGTCGGTTTTTGCGTTAGCGCTAAGGGCAGTGCTGTTGAATGGGAACAATATTCCTCCGTCAAATGTGACTTTGATTGCTTGCAGACCGTTTTGGTCAGTCACGCTTTCAATTTTTGCTTTTTCGGCAAGTTCTTGTTCAAGTTGCTGTTTCTGTTTGTCCATTTTACGTCCGATAAGAGCACCTGCACCTGCACCAACGGCAGCACCGATGGCTGATCCTATACCTGCGCCTTTTCCGCCGCCTATAATGGCTCCAAGTCCGGCTCCAACGGCAGCGCCGCCGCCACCACCAATGAGGGCACCTTTACCGGTGTTGGTTAAACTGTTACAACCAGATGATGCGAGCAATCCTACACAAAGGACTCCTGCGCCGAAATACTTAAAGAGCTTCATAATTATATGTGTTAAATATTGAGTGTTAAAATTAACTCTTGTACAAAGGTAGTAATTTCTTTAATTTAGTATGTTTTCTATACACATTATTGAGTGAAAATGTTTGTGGATATTTGTAAAGAAATCGTAAATTTGCGTTTGAATAAATATTAACATTATGCTTGGCCATAATTATACATCCAATTTTTTTAAGCACAAAGGTTCCAGTCTGATATATCACTTGTCAGGATTGGTAGCGTGTGTGGCTTGGGGCGCATCATTCATTGCAACCAAGAATCTGATCAATGACGGTTTGAATCCGGTAGAGATATATGTTTATAGATTTTTGATTGCATATGTATGCACTTTGCTTGTTTGTCCCACTCCATTATGGAGTCACTCATTCAAAGATGAGATGATGTTTTTGCTTTGTGGCGTGTGTGGTGGCTCTGTATTTTTTATATCCGAAAACACATCGGTTCAGTATACCTTGGTGTCAAATGTGTCTCTTATCACAACAACATCGCCTTTGTTGACAGTGCTGATTGTAGCGGCCTTATATAAGAGCCAGCGTCCTACAAAAGGATTTGTGTTTGGCTCAGTAATGGCATTCTTGGGAGTGGCGTGTGTGATATTCAACTCCAGTTTTCAGGCGCAGGTCAATCCGTTAGGCGATATGCTTGCAGTGGTTTCAGCTGTGGTATGGGCTGTATATTGTGTGCTTCTGCGTCCGCTTGGTTCAGTTTACAGTAGTTGGTTTATAAGTAGAAAGGTATTTTTCTATGGTATAATAACTGCTTTGCCGTTTTTGGCGGTAGAGCCGCATCTCACACCTGTTAAGGATATAATTTCTTCATCGTCAATGCTTCTTAATTTCGGATTCTTGGGATTGTTGTGCTCCATGCTTGCATATGTGTTGTGGGCTCTGTGCGTGAGTCGCCTTGGATCGGTTAAGTCGGGTAACTATTTGTATACATCTCCTATAGTGACACTCATACTCTCGGCATGGTTGCTAAACGAGCCGATAACACTGATAGGAATTATAGGATGTGTGATGATATTGGGAGGTGTTATACTTAGTGAGAAACTCGGGCGCAAGCGAGGCTTGACAGCGTGAAAGTTAAATATAGAATTCTATTTCACTTATGGTTTGAGCAGCGAGCTTCTTGGTAAGAGGCTCGCTGTTTGCTAATTCTCGTTGAGCAATGGCTTGAATGTCTTGAGGATACACGGATATGAAGTGCCATAAGATACGTAAGGACGCATAACGCCATAACGGATTTTCACTGTCGGCATATTTTATTGCTAATTTATATGCAAACGGAAGTTTGCGCAAAAGCCGATGACATAGAATGTCTGTTGCTTCTGTTCCTATGGTTGTTTCAAGCCATTGTGAGGCTTCCTCAAATGTCATTTCTTCAGTAGGAAAAATCATTGGGGCAAGAAGCATGCTTTCGCGAGTGTTGATATCGCCCCACAATTTGCGAGCCAAAAGTGCGTTTGGTTGGGTGGTTTGGGCTATTTCTACAAGTTGTGGCAGATTTACACCCATTATGAGTCGGTGTGGTGAACCTGCGGTGCGCAAGGTTTGTGCTGTTATGCCGTTGCGCATGGCATATAAACGGCGTTTAATAAGCTGAATATCGTTGAATTGGGTCATTGTCATATGTTTTGTTATTGGGTCAAAGTTAGTAAAAATGAAGCATATGGGCAAAGGTTTGCATAATTGATGTAAAGATGATACCTTTGCATATCTAATTGTGAGTATATGAATATTAGAAAGATAAGCGTTTCGCTCTTGACGCTGACAGCATTGACCGCTACTATGACAGGTGCTATCAATGATTTGCCAGTTAAGAGTGTGAATGGCAAAAAATATCATTATTATACGGTTCAACCTAAGGAAAGTTTATATTCTCTTAGCCATAAAATAGGCGTGAGCCGACAGGATATAATCAAATATAATCCGGATGCAACTGATGGGCTAAAGGCGTATGAGGATTTGCTTTTTCCATATACTGGCACTGATGAGACTTCAGCTCAACAGACTCCGACAAGCGATGCTGTAGCAGAGGTTGTGACCAATAGCTACGAAGTGAAAAAAGGTGACACGGTGTATGGCTTGTGCCGTAGGTTTGGCATAAGCCGAGAAGATTTCATAGCTCTGAATCCTGGTGCGGTAGATGGGTTGAAAACTGGAGAAACAGTGCGTTTGCGCAGTGTGCTATCTAAAGACAATGTGGTTGCAGAACGAAACCAAGAAATTTCTGTAGCTGCACAACCGGAAATAAAGAATAGTGGTTTTGCTTATACAATTAAAGAGGGGGACACGTTATATCATATATCCAAAGAATATGGCACAACGGTAGAGGCGATATTAAATGCTAATCCAGAATTGGATGTTACCGACTATAAAGTAGGTATGGTGATTGTAGTGCCGGTATCTACTGCTACGTTGCCCGGAAACGTAGTTGAAGAAAATACAAAAGTTGTATCGGAAGAACCTGCTCAAGACGAAAAGAAACAAATAGTAATGGCAGTTGCATTGCCATTTAACCTTCATGGCGAGAAGACCGATCGTCAAGACCTGGTTTATACCGAGTTTTATAAGGGATTCTTATTGGCTGTGGACAGTATGCGTCATTGTGGAACCCCTATAAAAGTTATGGCGTTTGACACTGCTGATTCCATGGATTCTGTGCACAATATATTGTCTAATCCTACTTTGGCAGAGGCTCAGGTGATTGTGGCTCCAGGAGATATAAATCACCTTAATGCATTCGCAAAATATGGCAATGAACGTGGCATTGAGGTGCTGAATTTGTTTAATGTAAAGGATATTAGCTACAGAATCAATCCATCAGTGATGCAAGGAAATATTCCTCATGGCGATATGTATGATAAGGCAGCTGATTATCTTATTAATAATTTGCGTGGTGCTACTCCTGTGTTTATTAAAAGCCGTAATGCTACGTCGGATAAGGCGGAATTTCTGACAATCTTGAAAGAAAAACTGAAAACACGTGACGTCGCATCTCGAGAAATAGTGTTTGATGATCAGTTGCGGGCTGAAAACCTTGAACAAATTGAGGGCGTAGGAGGCATTAGGTTCATTCCTGTTACAGGAAAGATTGATGAGTTGCAAAAAATGTTGCCTGCTCTTATTGATTTTAAGAAAAGTAGCGCCAATCCCAATGATATAACTTTGTTTGGTTATCCGGAATGGACGACCTTTAGAGGAGACATGTGTGCTAAGATGATAGAAATGGGCACTACTGTGTATTCAAGATTCTATACAGTTCCGGAAGACACCAAACTTAAGCAGTTGGAAGATGTGTTCATCCGTTGGTATGGAGCTCCAATGGCTTCGCTTGTGCCGCGACAGGGGGTATTTGGATTTGATACAGGAATGTATCTGATTAATGCGTTGATGGCAAACGGTGGAGACTTTAACCGTTTTACCCCGACATATAATGGTGTTCAGAATGGATTTGATTTCCACCGCTCTCCGGGTGGTGGTTATGCGAACAATGATTTGTATATAATTAATTTCCGTACGGATGGCCGTGTGGACAAGGAATTGCTGTGATGCACAATTTTAAAGTGAGATATTTTGTACCTGTTTTGGTACTTGTGTGTGTATTGTTTAATTGTAAAGCAAGTGCACAGTATTATTACTCTCCTGAGTTTTGTGTTGGAGGTCATGGTGGTGTAACATTATCAACCATGGCATTTTCACCGAAAGTGAAACAAAGCATGCTTCCCGGCGCACTTTTTGGTGTGACTGCCAGATATACGGAAGAAAAGTTTTTTGGCCTTATTGCCGAGGTGAATTTTGAGCAAAGAGGTTGGAAAGAGAAGTTTGATGATGGTACTAACTTTGGATATAGCCGCAGTCTTACGTACATACAAATTCCGTTTATGACTCACTTCTATTTTGGTTCACGAAAGTTCAAAGGGTTTATAAATCTTGGGCCAAGTGTGAGTGTGCTTATAGGAGAGGGGATTAGTAGTAATTTTAATTACCGTAATCCAGCTTCCGTTGCAGGGTTTGATATAGAGAACCGTCATACCAACCAAATGAATATGGAGGTAAAAAATAAATTTGATTACGGTGTGGTTGGCGGAGCTGGAATGGAGCTAATTCTGAAACGCAAACATTCTATAATGCTTGAGGCTCGTTATTATTTTGGTTTGGGCAACATATTTCCGGCTGCAAAGAAAGATGAATTCTCCGCATCGCGAAGCACAAGTATTGAGGTCTGTTTAGGGTATATGTTTCACATCAAGTAATTAGAAACTGATGTTTCCTTTGGCGTAAAGGATTTTGAAAACCAACTCCTCAAGAAGGTCGTATTCGTTTTGACGACTTCCAATACCTTTTGTCTTGACATCAAAATCGCGGAGTGCAGAAATGATTTCAATACTCATGTAAGCATTGTAGCATCTCATGGCTGCATTAAACTTGCGTAGCTGAACTTCGTATTTAAGTCCAAGTGCACTCATGAGCGATGATGGTGATTTATCTCGTGTGAATTGTGCTATTAATAGCTGTGAGAAGAAGCTGAATATGGCGGCAGAGATAAGAATGGTTGGATTATTGCGTGGGTTATTACGGAAATAATTGACGATTTCAATTACTTTTGCCGCATTTTTCACTGCCAAGGCATCAACCAATTCAAATGTGTTATAGTCCTTGCTTATACCCACATTGCGCTCAATGCTTTCTGGTGTGATCATTGCACCTTTGCCCAGAATCAAAGCCAGTTTTGATATTTCACTATACATTTTAGCCAAATCAAGACCGATGTGGTCGCGCAACATGGCCATACCCTTGGGTTCAATATTTAACCCTTGCGCTTTAGCTATTGACTCTATGGCAGAGTCAATAGTGCGCTCGTTGAGTTTTTTTGATTCAAAAATAACACCGCCACAAGATTTCACTGCAGAGATAAGATCTTTGCCTTTGGCTTGAGCTCCACGGCATATAATAGCAAGAACTGTTGTGCTTGCCGGGTTAGATGCATAGGATGCATATTTATTAAGCTCATCAGCAGATATGGACTGAGCTTCCTTTAGCACTACCACTACCTTGCTGCCGAACATTGGGTAGCGGCGGCAAGTTGCATTGAGGATATCTGCAGAGGTGTCACGAGCATAGAGCGTGTAAAGATCAAAGTCGCGAGCTTCGTCAGGTATAAGGGCTTCAAATCGTTTTACAAGCTCGTCTGCGTAGTATCCTTCCTCGCCATGAATCAGGTAGATTGGAGCGAATTTGCCGGATGAAATGTTTTTACAC
>CAMWXV010000081.1 GCA_947178305.1 uncultured Porphyromonadaceae bacterium
CTGCATTATCCTCAAAGTTTTCTCCATCGGTGAGTAGCACTATGGCTTTTTGGAAATCGCTTTCAGGAGTAAATGAATTTGCAGCCATATCTATAGCAGTACCAATAGCGGTACCTTGGGTAGGAACCATATCGGTGCTGAGGTCATTGACAAACATACGAGCCGATATATAGTCGGATGTGATTGGTAACTGCGTATAGGAATCTCCGGCAAAGACTATGAGACCAACCTTGTCGTTGTTCATGTTGCCAATCATTTTTTCAAGCAAAAACTTTGCACGTTGTAAACGGCTTACACCTTTAGGGTCGTCTGTGGAGGATGCCAGCATGGAGTTTGACACATCACAGCATATCATCACCTCAATACCGCTCACATTTTCCTCATCTCCATTCTCGCCTTGTGTAGTTGGAACATAAGGTCTGGCATAAGCCACGATAATCAATGCCAACGCACAAAGTTCCAACACAATCTTTATGCCGCCCATGTAGCGTGAGGCATCGGGCATGAGATGCGATATTACATTGAGCTTGCCGAAAGAGCGCAGTTTGCGCTTACGAACCATTCTGGCCCACATATATAATGCAGCTATTACTGGTATTAGAACCAGAAAATATAGTGCTTGAGGATTAGCAAAACTTATCATACAAAAAACAATCGTTTCAAATTAAGGGATGGGACGAAGCCATATATTCCGAATCAGTAGCTCCAAAGAGAGCAGGCATAGAGCCAACAATGCCCACGGCAGATAGTTGTCCTCTGTGTGAGAGAAATTACGTACATCTATCTGAGTCTTTTCCAACTGATCAATTTCGTTAAATATATGTTGCAACACACGTTTATCTGTGGCACGGAAATATTTACCTCCGGTAGTTTTTGCAATAGTCTGAAGGGTGGCTTCATCGATCACTACAGGCATATTCATATACTCTATTCGTCCAAAAGCATTTTGATAAGGATATGGTGCCATACCGTTTCGTCCAATTCCGATCGTGTATACTCTGATTCCGTATTTCTTTGCAATTTCGGCTGCGGTTATTGGAGCAACATTGCCGGTATTGTTGGATCCGTCAGTTAACAGGATTATGCTTTTGGATTTGGCTTTACCTTCTTTAATGCGATTGATAGACGTGGCCAAGCCATCACCTATTGCTGTGTTGTCTTGAAGCATGCCCATTTTCACATCATTGATATAATTTGCCAACATGGCTCGGTCATTTGTCAAAGGAACAGCTGTAAAACTTTCTCCGGCAAAAATCACGAGTCCCATATTGTCGCTTTCTCTTCCACTGACAAACTGAGATGCTACAGATTTTGCAGCCTCAAATCGGTCGGGTTTGAAGTCTCTGGCAAGCATACTGGTGGAAATATCCAGTGCTATTACAATATCCGTACCTTCTGTTGTTGACGTGCTCCATCTGTCGCGTGTTTGTGGACGAGCAAGAATTACAATAAGAGTGGCCACCAATGCCATACGAAGCATGAACATACCATGAAGCAGATACACTTTATAGCTTGTAGGCAAGCCTTTGAATGCATTAAGTGTAGATATGGACATTGATGCATGCTGACGCTTTTGTTTCCATATGTACCATGCTGTACATGGTATCAATATGAGCAACAACCATAAAATTGCTGGATTGGCAAACATCATGACTTGGACTGTTTAGTGGTTTCGGGATTATTGTTGTCTGTATTGTTATCAGGCTCCGGCATAGGCTTGGTGTCTTCTACAAACTGGAGAGCAGACTTGTAAGCTCCGGCATTATCTTCCGGTAGTGGACGAATCTTGGCAAACTTAACAAAGTCGGCTGTTTCAAGTATGCGGGACATGTATTTCTCCGACATTTTGGTGTGAGCGTTTTCTCGCAAACAACGACGAATTTGTGTAGAAGTCATTTCCATGGCGTTGATTCCAAATCTGGCATCAAGATATGAACGGAGAATATCAGTAAGCCTCGTATAGTATTCTTTCTCCTCGCCTTTTTCACATAGATGCTCGTCATGAAGCAATTGCAACTGTTCCATAGCAAGTTGATATGGAGGTACCGGTTTCTTTGTAGGAACCAAGGGTAGTTTTCCTTTTTTAAGCCACTTGAAGTATACGAAAACACTACCACCAATTACTATGAGTGCAAGTAGAATCCATAAACCATAATCTGTTACCCAATCTGGGAAATAGTCAAGAAAATGTCTTTTTATATCTACAACGTCTGTGTAGTCATGAACTGTGAGCATTGAGTCAACAGCAACCGGAAGCACTTTTAGTACAGGTCTATTGGATGCTATTGTTTCTCCGCCGTTTATGAAATAGACAGGTGGCAGAGTGTACATTCCACTGTCAAATGACTGAATGATGACATCTTGCAGTAATTCTTTACGATTGTTGCCCAAGTCATTGATTTTCGGTTCCGATATGCCGGCGATTTCTACATTGCTCCAAGCTGTGTCCACAACATTCACATTGCAGCTGTCTGGCAAAGAGCCAACAACAGACACATGCAATCTTGTTTGTTTGCCCATTATTAGGTAAGCTGAGTCAAGCGATGTTTTCACCACAATATTGGCGCTTGTTGCTAATATGTTGCTTAGAAGCAATGTTGCTATAAGCAGTGAGTATTTCCGTAGTCTCATAGTCATCTTACGCCTCTGTTCTTGAATAATGCCATTAGTGCTTTCACAAAATCTTCGTCTGTGGCTATTGATGCATGGTCAACCCTGGCGTGACGCAATGATTCCACCATTGCTTGTTGGCGATTGTACCACCATTTGCCATATGCTTTTCGTACTTTTGCCGATGATGTGTTGATCCATTGTTCATAGCCTGATTCCAAGTCTCTCATTTTCATCAATCCTACATCGGGGAGAGCGCTGTCTCGTTTGTCATAGACCTGAATACCAATGACATCATGTTTGTTTGATGCAATGGTCAAGGCTTTGTCGTAGGAATGAGAGTCAATGAAATCTGATATAAGGAACGTGGTGCAACGCTTCTTTAGCGCATCAGTGAAATATTGAAGAGCAAAAGAAATGTCTGTGCCATTACTTTCGGGCTGAAAATCAATTAGCTGACTTATGATAAACAATATATGCTTTCGGCCTTTCTTTGGGGGAATGAATTTCTCAATCTTGTCAGTGAAAAATATCACACCGATTTTGTCGTTGTTTTGTATGGCTGAGAATGCGATTGTAGCGGCAATTTCTGCCATTATTTCTCGCTTTTCATCGCCAACGGCACCGAACTGACCGCTTTGTGATACATCCACAAGTAACATTACAGTAAGTTCACGTTCTTCCTCATATACTTTAACGTACGGATGATTGTGACGCGCAGTAACATTCCAATCTATGTCACGCACATCATCGCCATACTGATATTCACGAACTTCGGCAAAAGTCATGCCTCGCCCTTTGAATGCAGTGTGGTATTCTCCCGCGAAAATGTTTTGTGACAATCCGCGGGTTTTGATTTCTATTTTTCTAACTTTTTTAAGAAGTTCGTTAGCTTCCATATCAGGGCACCTCTACCTTGTCAAGTATGTCAGTGATTATCTCGTCTGCTGTAATGTTGTTTGCTTCTGCTTCGTATGACAATCCGATACGATGACGTAGCACATCATGACATACGGCACGTACATCCTCGGGTATTACATAGCCGCGTTGGCGGAGGAATGCGTAAGCCCTTGCTGCACGAGCCATACCGATTGATGCACGGGGAGATGCACCGAATGATATTATGCCTTCAAGGTCTTTCAATCCGTATTGTTCCGGATAGCGAGTGGCAAACACTATGTCCACGATATAGCGCTCGATCTTTTCGTCAAGATAGATTTGTTCCACTACCTTCTGTGCATCAAGAATTTCTTCAGGGCGTACAAGAGCTTTTACTTCGTGCTTAACAGGTGATATGTTTTGACGGATAATCAGCTTTTCTTCTTCCTTATTAGGGTAGCCGATAATCACTTTGAGCAAAAAACGGTCCACTTGCGCTTCAGGCAGGGGATATGTACCTTCTTGTTCAATGGGGTTTTGTGTGGCCATTACGAGAAACGGATTGTCAAGCTTAAATGTGCTTTCACCAATGGTTACTTGACGTTCTTGCATTGATTCAAGCAGTGCGCTCTGTACTTTGGCCGGAGCGCGGTTTATCTCATCGGCTAATACGAAGTTGGCGAAAATGGGTCCACGTTTTATTTGAAATTGCTCTTTTTGTACACTGTATATCATTGTTCCGACAACATCGGCTGGCAATAAATCGGGAGTAAACTGTATACGGCTGTATTTTGCATCAATAACCTGTGCCAATGTTTTTATAGCCAATGTTTTGGCCAAACCCGGAACACCTTCAAGCAGCACATGACCGTTGGCAAGCAGTGCAATAAGTAAAGAATCTACCAAATGTTTTTGACCCACAATGGTTTGATCCATACCTTTGGTAATCAAACTTACAAATCCGCTCTTTGAGGCCACTAAATCGTTCAGATCACGGATATTCACGTTGTCACTCATAATGTGTTATAATATTGTTGTTATTTCAAAAAGTAATGTAATCAGTTTAAGTGTATAACCAATGGAATGCATAAAATGTTTGCATTCATTTGGAACACAAAATTATACATTATAACAACCAAAATGTGAATTAGGATGTTAATTTTAGCTATTTTAGCTTTAGCAAATTAAATGATTAACCTTTTTTATGGGCTATTGTATGGGGGTTGGCGTATTGGCATAATACATGGCATAGATAAACAGTGCTGTGGCACCGATTATTAGCCCAGTAAGAATTCCTACAAGAAATCCTAATCCAAAAGAAGAGTTCTTTTGAGTATCAACGTGTTCTATGAATTCTTCCTCATCTTCCGGAATGTATCCTGAATACTTATTTGTTTCTGTTTCGTCTTCTACTACAGTAATACATTCTGTAGTGTTTTCCGGATTGTCATTCGTTGTATTTGGATCAATTTCGTGACCGTTGATTTGCTCAATCTGGTCATCATGTTCAGATGATACGATTTCGTCCGTTTTGCATTCCGATGTTTCTATCGGTTCCTCAGGCGTTTCCGTGAGATTTTCTGTTTCTGTCGGATCTAATAACGATTCAATGGCATCCTCGGGAATGGCGTCTTGGGGTATCTCAACCGAATCAGAAATTGTTTTATCAACTAAGTCTTCTTCTCCTACGCCTTCAGGAAGTTCCGTTGGCTCAAACATTTCAAATGGAGAATTAAGCTCCGCAGCAGCATCTGCATCCGGAGTGAATGTAACAGGAGTTTCTGAATTTAGGGTTACTGAAAAGTTCCCAAGGCCCGCAATGTCAACATCTTCACCCATGCGAAGTAATTCTGTGACATTATCAAAATAGGTTTTGATATATTGCTGTGCTATTTCAGGCTCAACTCCGCATTCGGAAGCCAGTTTTTCGGCGAATTGTCTTACTGGTATTTTTTTGTTCATGACAGAAACTGTTTACGAAGCATCACGCTTGGACGCCATTTAAGTTCTATGGACGGTGGTAAAAGAAAAGATTTACCATTGGCATCAGTTACAATTCTCTCATCATTTTTTTCAGGAGTGAATGTGCCGAAGCCAGGTATCGCTACTGCGTCAAGTTCGCAACAGAATTCAAGCATATTGCTAATCATGGCTGATTCTAATTGTTTGGCGGTATTTGAATCAATCCCCATGATAGATGCTACTTTATCTGAAATGTTCTTGGATGTCATGTGTCAATCTATAAGATATTCGCTAATGTAATAACGTGGACGATGCTTGACTTCCACAAATATTTTACCAATATATTCACCAACTACGCCAAGACCTATTAGCGTGATGCTTCCAAGGAACCATACAGATAACATCAGCGAGGTCCATCCTGGAATGGCATCGTGACCAAAATATGCAATTGATACATATATACCCATTGCCACGTCAAGAACCAGAAGCATCAGTCCAAGTGCCAGGATCATACGTATCGGGCGAGATGAGAACGATGTAATGCCATCAATTGAAAAACTCAGCATTTTTTTCAATGGATACTTGCTTTCACCGGCCACTCGTTCGTGTCTGTCATAGGTGACTATAGATGTGCTCAAGCCTATTTGGGGGATAATACCGCGTAGAAAAAGATTGCTTTCTCCATATTCGCTCAGTATGTCAAGGGCACGATTGCTCATAAGTCTATAATCGGCATGATCATATACGGTGTCAAGTCCCATCTTCTTTTGAAGCGTATAAAAAGCGCGTGCGGTGGTACGTTTGAACCAGCTGTCACTGGCTCGGCTGGCTCTTACACCGTACACAATCTCATATCCCTCCCTGAACCTTTTCACCATATCTATCATTGCGTTCACATCATCTTGCAAATCAGCATCAATGGATATTGCGGCATCGCAGTGGCCGCGCACAGTCATTAATCCTGCAAGTAGTGCATATTGGTGCCCACGGTTGTGGGCGAGTGAAACACCTTTTATTCTATGGTCTGACTGGTGTAAACTTTCTATTACCTTCCATGTGCGATCCACACTTCCGTCATTGCAACACAGAATATAGCTGTCGCTTGAAATCAGGTCGTTTTCAACCATGCCTTGTAGTGTGGTCAGAAGCTGCTTTGCAGTTATTGGCAAAGCAGCTTCTTCGTTGTAGCAAGGTATTACTACAGCTATAACCGGTAACGAGTTCATTTGGCTGGATTAGTAGTTTCGCGCGAAGATAACTCGTTGTTTTGATGGACGACCTGTTACCATGCACACGCCGGGGGTTGTATCTCCATCAAGAGGTATGCAGCGGATAGTGGCTTTGGTCTCGGCTTTGATTTTTTCTTCGGTTTCGGTAGTTCCGTCCCAATGGGCAAGAATAAATCCACCTTTTTCTATCTGTTTTTTGAAATCATCGTAAGTGTCAACGGTATATGTCATTTCTTCGCGATGTTTCAAAGCTTTGTTGTATATGTTCTGTTGAATTTCTTCAAGTAAATCGCGGCAATATTCGGCTATGCCGTCAAGTGCTTTTTCTTGTTTTTCAAGCGTGTCGCGACGCATTACTTCTACGGTTCCGTTCTCAAGATCGCGGGCTCCTAATGCCAAACGAACCGGAACTCCTTTGAGTTCGTAGTCTGCAAACTTGAATCCAGGACGACGATTGTCAGCATCATCGTATTTAACGCTTATGCCCATTTCTTGAAGTTGTGACACAACAGGGTTTATGGCCTTGGTGATTTCTGCAAGCTGTTCTGCATTTTTGTAAATGGGAACAATTACAACCTGAATAGGTGCAAGGTGCGGAGGCAGTACCAAGCCATTGTCATCTGAGTGCGTCATTATAAGAGCTCCCATTAGGCGTGTTGAAACGCCCCATGAGTTGGCCCAAACATATTCCGGCTTGTTTTCTTTGTTTACGAATGTTACATCAAATGCCTTGGCGAAGTTTTGGCCTAAGTTGTGTGATGTTCCGCACTGCAATGCTTTGCCGTCTTGCATCATACCTTCAATAGTGTAGGTGTTCACAGCACCGGCGAAACGCTCGTTAGCTGACTTTACACCTTTGATTACAGGCATAGCCATGTATTTTTCGGCAAAATCAGCATAGAGGTTTATCATTTGAACAGTTCTTGCTTCGGATTCTTCTGCGGTGGCGTGAGCGCAGTGGCCTTCTTGCCATAGGAATTCTGCTGTGCGCAGGAACATGCGGGTGCGCATTTCCCATCGCATTACGTTTGCCCACTGGTTGCATAGAATTGGTAGGTCTCTGTAGCTATGAATCCAGTTTCTGTAGGTGCCCCAAATTATAGTCTCGGAAGTTGGTCGGACTATAAGTTCTTCTTCCAATCGGGCTTCGGGATCTACAACCACACCATTTCCATTAGGGTCGTTTTTGAGTCGGTAGTGTGTTACTACGGCACATTCTTTGGCAAAGCCCTCTAC
>CAMWXV010000082.1 GCA_947178305.1 uncultured Porphyromonadaceae bacterium
TTCATGGATATTGTAGTGATGATATCTGCAATTGCAGAACTTATGCATTTCCCGTCTATACCAATTCCTGTGACTCTTAATGAGTATATTGAGATTGCCAATTGTTATAGCACACCTCGTAGCGGTCAGTTTGTCAACGGTATACTGTTTTCGGTGATAAATTATCTAAAAAACGAGGGAAAACTTTTGAAGAATTAAATCTTAACATTATATTTGCATACAAACTAACAAAACCATATCCAACATGACTCTAAATTTGATTATGCTTCAAGGCACTGCAGGCGCAGGCGGCGGTATTGCCAATATTCTTATGATTGTGGCTCTTATTGCCGTATTTTATTTCTTTATGATTCGTCCGCAGCAAAAGAAGCAAAAAGAAATACGTAAATTCCGTGAAGGCATCAAAGTGGGTGACCGAGTAGTCACTGCTGGTGGTATATATGGCAAGATACGTGGTGTGAAAGAAACCACATTTCAGCTTGAAATAACATCCGGAGTATGTATCACTATTGACAAAGGTTCTGTTTATCCTTCTGCTGAAGTGGCACAGGCTGATGCTCAGAATGAAGAAACTAAAAAATAAGTGATCTTGGCATAATGCCTGAGATTTTACATACGAAACTATCAAAGATACGCGCGGCCTATACCAAGGCCGTGCGTTCGTCTAAAGGTAAGTCTGTGCTCGCATACCTGCTTTGTGTATGTGTGGCATTTGTGTTTTGGGTGGTGATGAGTCTTGATACGCAGGTGCAGCGAGATTTTGATGTGCCGTTGCTTATTGAGAATGTACCTGACAGTGTTACTATAATAAGTGATGTGCCTCCTAAGATTTCGGCTATAGTGGAAGGTAAGGGATCGCAGCTCATTCGTTTTCTTTGGGGCAATGTGCCTGCGCTCAAAATTAAATTCCCGGATTATTGTAATTCTGATAATAATACATTTTTTGTACCTAAAGGCAAGATTGAAAGTAGGCTACGGGACTATTTCGGTCAGTCTGTGGAACTTGTTACCGCTCGTCCGGACTCATTGTCGCTTGTGTACACGTCTTCTCCTGGAGTTAAGCTTGCTGTTCATGTCAACTCGGATTTCACTCCGGAATTTCAATATACTCTATCCGGTCCAGTGAAAGCGGATGTGGATAGTGTTGTTGCATATGCTGTTGGCGGTGTGCCTCGTGGACTAACCGTTGCTGATACAGAATGGGTGGTGCGTACCGAACTTAAGGATACCAGTGTGTTTGAAGTTCGTATCAAGCCTATTCCAGGAGTACGTTTTATTCCTGATAAAATCAACATATCTGTTCCGGTGGAACCTTTGATTTCAAAGCGGCGCACAGTGCCTGTGGAAGTTGTGAATCTTCCCGAAGGTATCGGGTTGATTACATTTCCGTCGTCAGTGGATGTGACATATCTTGTGCCTATGAGCGATTATAACGATGATTATCCTGTAAAGGCTTATGCTGATTATAATTCGCTTGATTTGAACAAAAATAAATTAAAGCTGACACCATCACTCATGCCGGAGCTTTATCGTAATGTTGTGCTTAGTCCGGATAGTGTTGAATATATTCTTGAAAAATAGATGTAAATGAATGACCATTATATAGTAGCCGTGACCGGAGGTATAGGAAGCGGCAAGAGTGTGGTGTGCAATATGCTGTCGGCAATGGGATATGAAGTGTACGACTGTGACTCCAGGGCCCGTAGAATAATGGATGAAGATTCAAATATCAAGGCTGCTATAGCCAAAGATATTTGTGCCGATGCGATTTCTGAAACCGGTGATATACTGCGAGACAAACTTGCCGAAATAGTGTTTAATGATTCTGATGCTCTTGTTCGTCTTAATAAATGTGTGCATTCGGCAGTGCGCAATGACGTGAGGCGTGAAAGTCTTAGGCATAGAGTTTTGTTTGTAGAAACTGCTATACTATATCAATCTGAGATGGATTGTATGGTGGATAGTGTATGGGAGGTTGTGGCTCCGTTGTCGGTACGAGTTAGCAGGGTAATGAATCGTAATGGTATAAGCGAATCCCAGGTAATGGCTCGTATAAAAGCCCAAAGTTTGCCAAATAATGTACAAGAGCATCCGCGCACGTTTTATATCACAAACGATGATACTGTGGCGGTGCTACCTCAGTTGCTTGATTTAATCAATGATGAGTTTGAATTCATCCGCGTCCATCCACGGACGGAATTTTGATCTGTCGTGTGAAAATTTATTGGCATTGAACGTGGCATAGATTGTGCCGTCTGTATCTTTCTCGGCTATATCCATTCCCATATGGTCAAATACCTGAGAATCGTAGCGTTCATAGTTGCCGTAAATGTCGTGACCCTCTCTGTTGCATCCTGCCACAAAAATTTGATTCTCTATGGCTCTGGCCATGAGCATGTGTTTCCATGCATGAAATCTGGAGTGAGCCCAATTGGCCGGGACTATGAGGACATCATAGCAATTGGCCACATTGCGGTTCCATATGGGAAAGCGGATATCGTAGCATATGGCCATTCTTAAATTCCAACCTTTGATGGTGATTGTTGGAGACTGTTCCATTCCGGGTGAAAAAATCTTGTTTTCACCTCCGGCTTGAAACAGATGTCGTTTGTTATAGAAATTGGCAGAGCCGTCGGACATTATCATAAATCCCCGATTGAAATATCTTCCGTTGATATTGGCGCAATAGCTTCCCCATATAGAGAATCCGTAAGTTGAAGCCCACTGTTTGATAGCCTGTATTGTAGTGCCATTATCGTCTTCAGCTATGGATTGGAGTAATTGTGAATCCACGGTGAATCCTGTGTTGAACATCTCAGGAAGTACCACAATATCAATTGCTGGAGTCAGTGATTTCAATCGTTGTTCAACTGAGGCGAGGTTGCAATTAATTTCGCCTAAAATTATGTCATGTGGAATCAGTGCCACTCTAAGGTCTTCTGTTGGCATCAGTCGGCAGAAAATTTGTCGGGATAAATACCGGTAAATTGTTTGTAGTATCGTTTGATAGCTTTCATGTCGGCGTCAATATTTCCGGTAGGGGTGAACCTCTCTGTAAGATATATGGTTTTCGTACCAGCATCAATAGCCGCCAGTAGCAATGGTACGCCTGTTTTGTTGGCTATATGCAGGAAACCTGTGTGCCACTGTGATGTGAGGCTTCTTGTCCCTTCGGGAGTAATGGCGATTGTCAGGCGCTGGGATGTGTTGAATTTCTCAACCACAAGTTCAGTAAGTGATCGTTTGACCCCATTGCGTTTTCTTGAGACTGGAATTCCTCCGATAGCGCGAAACAGATAGCCTAAAGGAAAGAAGAACCATGACTCCTTCATCAAAAATCCGGCTCGTCTGCCAACTGAGGTTATTGCCAGCTCACAAAGAATAAAGTCCCAATTGGACGTGTGTGGAGCCACGCATATCAAGCATTTAGGATAGTCGGGTTGAGCCAATTTGACTTTCCACCCGGCTATCCGTAATATACATTCGCTTAAATTCATTTAGCGGAAGCGTTTTTCTTGTTTTCTTCGCGTTGTGCTTGTGGAAGCAAACTGTTCATGTCTTTGATAATCAACTGGATGTTATTGTTGAATTCATCGCGCAGTTTTGCATAAGCCTGTGCATGATAGGTGCGTGCAGCTTTGTGGTATGCACGTAACGAATCAAAATCTCGGGGAGTTTTGTCAAAAGAAAACGATACATTCTGTATGGCCGATGATTGAAGAGTGGCAAGGTGAAGCACAATGTTGTTCATCTTTTCAGTGTCAATGCCTTCAATCATTTCGCGTGCAATCAGGCATTCTCCGGCTATTGAACCGCAGATATAGCGAATTTGTTTCTTGAGACTACGTTTGTTTGCCATAAGTTTTTGTTTTAAATGGTTAACAGTTACTTAATATTTGTTTTAGTACGGCATATGACGGGGCTATCGGATCAATAGCCGGATGCCGGATATTTTTATGTTGAGGAAAAGGGTTGTTTGTTGATAGAATTATTCCAGATTCCCCTTCAGAGATGGAATCTGTCAAAGCTTTTAGGGCACATGCTGAATGAGAATCCAAATCATAGTGCATTGAGCATTGAGCCGTTATAATTGCGTTGGCTATTTCCTCGTCATCATAGCTTTGTGCTGTTATATCATGATACACTGAGGTCTGTGATTCATTTAACAGTTCTTTGATGCGGGGCAAATTTGTAGGCTGAGATGCTTCCAAGGCATATGGTAATGACCTGTCAATAGCAGGGCAGGGGTATATACCTGATTCCAGGTATTGGGATAAGTGGAATGTTGAATTTCCGGCGGCTATTATTCTTTTGACAGGAAGTCCCATTCTTTTGGCCATCACTGCGGCAGTAAGTCCGGCAAGGTTATTGCATGGTATGGAGAACACCACTTGCTGAGGGTGGGCACCCTGAGCCACAGCCCTTGAATATCCATAAAAAAAGTGAATGATTTGTGGCAGTAATGCACCAATATTGAGTGTAGATGCAGCCGTGAAGCAGTTGTGTTTTTGAAAATCTGTGTCATTCAGCGCTTCTAATACAAGTCGGTGACACTGATGTTTCGTGCCTCGGACATCAATGAATTTTATGTTTTGTGCGGTATGGCTATTGCTGTCAATATGTTTGCTATTGGCTCCAATCCGTGGTACCAATAGGATAGCGGAGAATCCGTTACGGTTTGCATATGTGTTGACGATTGCTTTGGCTGCATTGGATGTTGCTGTGGCAAGAATTTTGATTTGTTTGCCCTTGTTTATTGCAAGGCACTCCAGCATACCGGCCAAAAACTCTACTTCAAAATCCTTTGCAGTGCCTGTGGGGCCATGCCATAGTTCCAATGCGGATATGGATTTGTCAAGTTTTATCAGAGGTATGGAGTGTGAGTACGTTTTCAGCGTTATCCGTCTGATGTCGTCAAGTTCCATATCTTGACCAAATAATGTAGCAGCTATGAAATATGCTATGTCGGCCAATTGCATTTCCGGGAATGTTGCTATTATGGCTCTTGGAATCACAGGAATACTATCCGGCATCAGCAGTCCCGAGTCGGATGCCACTGTTTGTATTATGGCATCTTGAAGATTTGCATCGTTGCAATGTGATATAGTGCTGTGATACTGCATGGTTTGGACGTTATCTGATATTGGCTATGCTGATAATGTCAGCGAAAACACCTGCGGCTGTAACTTCTGCTCCGGCTCCGTAACCTTTTATTTCCATTGGGAAATTTTTATATCTGTCGGTGGTGATCAACACGCAGTTGTTGCTGTCTTCAAGAAAATAAAAAGGGTGACTGGAGTCTACCTCTTTTAATCCTACATTGGCGTTGCCGTTACTGTATTCAGCCACAAATCTAAGTTTATGGTTGCGTGATTCAGCTTCTTTGCGTTTCATTTCCATGGGTTTGTCAAGGGCGGAAACAGATTGCAGGAACTGATTCACAGAGCCGTTGAACAGTTCCTGGGGAAGTAGTGGGTTGAGTTTGACATCTTCAATATTCAGGCTGTATCCGGATTCGCGGGCCAGTATGACAAGTTTGCGTATCACATCAGTGCCACTGAGGTCTATACGTGGGTCTGGCTCGCTATAACCAAGATCTTTTGCCTTGGCTATAGTGTTGCTAAACGAATTTTCAGCACTGAGAGTACTGAAAATATAGTTTAAGGTTCCCGATACCACAGCTTCTATATGCAAGATCGTGTCTCCTGAATTCACAAGATTGTTGATGGTGTTTATTACCGGTAGACCTGCGCCTACGTTGGTTTCAAACAGCCATTTCACATCTTTTTTTCTTGCTGTGGATTTCAGTTTTGTATATGTTTCAAAACTTCCGGATGTGGCCAGTTTGTTGGCTGCCACTACATTTATGTTGTGGTCAAGCAATTGTCCATAGATATTGGCAATGTCGGGCGACGATGTACAGTCCACAGCCACAGAGTTGAATATGTTCATGGCCACAATCTCATTGGCTATGAGTTTTGGTGATGATGACACTCCATGTTTGTTCAGTAGTTCATCGTACGATTCAATGTCAATACCTTCGCGGTTGAAATATGCTTGTTTGGAATTGGCAATGCCCACCACTTTAAGCTCCAGAGCCTTGTTACGCAGAAGATTTTCCTGCTGGTGGGCAAGCTGCTGGAGTAGGTGACGCCCAATGTTGCCAATTCCAATTACAAAGAGGTTGAGTACTTGGGTGTCAGATAAGAAAAAACTGTCATGGATTACATTAAGAGCCTTTTTTTGGTTCTTAAGTTCTATGACAAAAGAGATGTTGGTTTCGGATGCACCTTGTGCGCAAGCTATCACATTAATGCCATTGCGACCGAGAGTGTTGAACAGTTTGCCTGCAACGCCTGATGCATGGCGCATGTTTTCACCTACGATGGCTACTGTGGCAAGATTGTATTCAGCTCGTATGGCATTCATTTCGCCTGTTTCTATCTCGGCGGAGAATTCTGTGTTCAGTGCTTCAACCGCACGATGAGCATCGGCGTTTCGTACGGCAAACGAGGTGGTGTTTTCACTTGATGCCTGTGATACCATAAACACGCTTACTCCGTTTCGTGCCAGAGCATTGAATATGCGGGCGTTAATGCCTATGATACCCACCATGCACAATCCTGACACTGTTATCAGACAAGTGTCGTTGATTGATGATATACCTTTGATGTCTTTACCTTCAGCCGACGGACGCTGCTCGCTGATGCAGGTGCCCGGTGCGTCAGGGTTGAAAGTATTCTTGATGCGTATGGGAATGTTTTTATGAAACACCGGATATATGGTGGGAGGATAGATTACTTTTGCTCCGAAGTTGCATAATTCCATAGCCTCTATAAACGACATATGGTCTATTACATAGCTGTTTGGTATGATTCTTGGGTCGGCAGTCATGAAGCCGTCCACATCGGTCCATATTTCCAACACATCGGCATTGAGTGCTGCTGCGAGTATGGCGGCTGTGTAATCGCTACCGCCACGTCCAAGATTGGTTACATCCCCTTTTGCATCGGATGATATGAAACCTGGCACCAGGGCTACTTTGAATGGATTGTTGTCAAAAGTAGCGTGTATCAGTGCCTGTGTGGAATCATTGTCCAGTACATGCTTGCCAAACTGGTCAAGGGTCTTTATGAAAGAGCGTGAGTCGTAGAGCTCTGCGTCCTCTATGATTTTACTTATGATAGTGCTTGACATACGCTCACCGTAGCTTACTATTATGTCAAGAGATCGAGGTGAAAGGTCGCGTATGAGGCTCACACCTTTGTAAATGTTGCTTAACTCATCAAGCAGTATGTCTACGCGCTCTGTTATCATGGGTTGCCACTGTTGCGGCACTATGCCATTTATCACATCGTGATGTCGGGTCACTATGTCCTGAAGCGATTTGAGATACTCATCGTTGCCTTCCGCAGCGAGTCGAGCCGTGGCTATCAGTCGGTCGGTAATGCCTCCAAGTGCGCTTACCACCACAATTACAGGCTCTTCACAGCGCTCCACTATCATCTTTACGCTGCGAAGGCTGTTGACGGTACCTACTGATGTGCCTCCGAATTTCAGTACTTTCATTTCTGTCGGTTGCGATTGATTAAATTCAGTACAAATTTACTAATGATAATTTACAATTCATAATCCGAGACCTTATAAAACACAAAAGGGACGCAATTAGCGTCCCTTTTGTTAATCAGGTTTATTTTGTGGTTATTTATTGATGAAAACCTTGGTGGTTTCGCTACCTTGACGACGGATGTAAATGCCATTGTTAAGGTTCTCGGCATTCACGCGCATACCTTGGAGGTTGTAGTATTCAACTGGCTCATTGCTGTTGTCTGCATTGATTGATTCTATGCCGGTCAAGTTGTCTCCAGTGCCATTGAATATTACATAT
>CAMWXV010000083.1 GCA_947178305.1 uncultured Porphyromonadaceae bacterium
CATGTATCCAAGGTGCGTCGTGATGGCAAGGTGGATCTTGTTGCTGGTGGGGATGCCATGGAGCGCTCACAGGTAATCGCTTTGAAAATCGTGAAATTGATGGAGCAAAACGGTGGTTACACCAATCTTGATGATAGATCATCCCCCTCGGCTATAAGTGATGCATTGAAATGCAGTAAAAAAGATTTTAAAAAAGCTGTGGGACACCTTCTTAAACAAGGCAAAATCAAGATTGAAAACGACGGCATGTCACTTTTTGTCTCTAAATAAGCCGCTATGTGGTTTTTTTTTGCCACCTTTGCATATTAATTATAATTAACGCGAAAATCAACCTTTTGAAATGGAATTTTCAGCCAGTCAGATAGCCGCCCTTGTCAACGGTACTGTGGAGGGCAATGGCGAAGTGAAAATCAATACTTTTGCTAAAATTGAGGAAGGGTGCCCAGGTGCCATTTCCTTTTTAGCCAATCCAAAATACATATCATTTATTTACACCACAAAGTCATCGGCAGTGCTTGTGAAGCGCGATTTTGTTCCCGAACATCCAGTAAGCGCCACATTGATACGTGTTGATGATCCGTATGCCACTGTGGCGCATTTACTCACAATGGTGCAGCAGATGATGACTCCGGTGCATACAGGTATTGAGCAACCGTGTTTCATAGCCGAAGGAGTGGAAATCCCCGATAATGTATATATAGGTGCGTTTGCCTATATAGGCAAAGGATGTAAAATAGCTCCTGGAACCAAGATTTATCCGCAGGCATATCTTGGTGATAATGTGTGTGTAGGGGCAGACTCCATAATCTATTCGGGTGTGAAAATTTATCACGGATGCAAAGTTGGAGCACGATGCATAATTCATTCAGGTGCTGTGATCGGAGCCGATGGGTTCGGGTTTGCTCCTGTCAATGGTGGGTACGACAAAATTCCACAGATAGGAAATGTGGAGATTGGCGATGATGTGGAGATTGGTGCCAACACCACTGTGGATCGTGCCATGATGGGCAGCACAAGAATATCCAATGGTGTGAAACTTGACAATCTGATACAGATAGCACATAACTGCACTGTGGGTGAAAGCACCGTTATGGCCGCACAGGCCGGCGTGGCCGGAAGCACTCATGTGGGTGCGCATTGTATGATTGGAGGCCAGGTGGGGCTTGCCGGCCATATTCATGTGGGCGATGGCGCACAGATTGCGGCTCAGTCGGGTACTCCGAAAAATGTGGATGCTGGAGCGCGTTTGTTTGGCTCTCCTGCTATGGATTTGCGCGAATATGGCCGTCAGGCGGTTAATATTAAAAAATTGCCTGAATTGTATGATGCTGTGCGCAAACTTGAAAATGAAATTAACAACATGAAAAAATAAAGCGTAAATAACCTATGCGACAAGTTACTCTTAAATCACCGTTTTCGGTACATGGTAAAGGACTTCATACAGGTATGCAGATTGATGCCGAGTTTTGTCCGGCCCCCGAAAATCATGGTTATAAAATTCAGCGCATGGACCTTGACGGTCAACCTGTGATTGATGCGTTGGCCGAGAATGTATTATCAACCACACGTGGCACAGTTGTTGGTCGTGGAGAAGTTACAATAAGCACCATTGAGCATGCTTTGTCTGCGCTGTATGCTTTTGGTATTGACAACTGTTTGATTCGTGTAAATGGTCCTGAAATACCAATTCTTGACGGCAGTGCTCGCGAATATGCCGAAAAAATTCAGGAAATAGGTCTTGAAGAGCAAAAAGCCGACAAGGATTTCTATATTGTTAAACAAAAAATGTCTATCCGCGATGAAGCTACAGGTGCTTCCATCGTGGTGCTTCCTGATTCAGACTTCTCAGTGGATGTAATGGTGCAGTTTGATAGCCCGGTATTGGCCAATCAATATGCTTCGTTGGAGAATCTTGATGATTTTTCCAAGGAGATTGCATCCAGTCGCACATTTGTGTTTGTGCGTGAAATAGAGCCGTTAGTGAAGAATAACCTCATTAAGGGCGGTGACCTTGAAAACGCTATTGTAATTTATGACAAGGCTATGGATCGGAGCGAACTTGATCATATCGCTGACATTATGGGTGCGCCTCACAAGTTGGTAACTGAATTTGGTTACATTCAGGCTACTCCGCTCAGCAATGATAATGAACCGGCTCGTCACAAGTTGCTTGACATTATGGGTGATTTGGCTCTTATCGGTCGTCCGCTTAAAGGCAAAGTGATTGCAACTCGTCCCGGTCATAGCATCAATACTAAGTTTGCGCAGAAAATCCGTAAGGAAATCAAGCGTCAGGATGTTCAGGCTCCTCTCTACGACCCCAATGAGGCTCCGTTGATGGACAACAACCGCATACGTGAGCTTCTTCCTCACCGTTATCCGTTCTTGCTCGTTGACAAAATCATAGAAAAAGGCGAGAACTATATCGTGGGTATGAAAAACATCACAGCCAATGAGCCATTTTTTACCGGTCACTTCCCGCAGGAGCCTGTAATGCCCGGTGTGCTTCAGATTGAAGCTATGGCACAGACCGGTGGTTTGTTGGTCCTTTCCACAGTGGAAGATCCCGAGCGTTACTCCACATATTTCATGAAGATTGATAATGTGAAGTTCCGCAACAAAGTAGTGCCCGGAGACACTCTTATATTCCATGTTTCGTTCATGACCGAACTTCGTCGTGGTTGTGCCGTGATGAAAGGATATGCTTTTGTTGGCGAAAAAATTGTGAGCGAATGTGAATTCATGGCACAAATAGTCAAAAACAAATAAGATATGAAACAACCGTTAGCATACATACATCCAGCTGCTAAAATAGCTCCGAGCGTGGTTATTGATCCGTTCGTAACCATAGAGCAGAATGTGGAAATAGGTGAGGGTACTCGTATTGGCTCCAATGTTACTATCATGGAGGGTGCGCGTATCGGTAAGAATTGCACAATATTTCCCGGTGCGGTAATCTCCGGAATTCCTCAGGATTTGAAATTCCGTGGCGAAGACACGTTGGCTATTATTGGTGACAACACTACTATACGTGAGTGTGTCACTGTTAACCGTGGAACTGCCGCCAAAGGTAAAACCGTAGTGGGTAGCAACTGTCTTATCATGGCTTATAGCCACATAGCTCATGACTGCGTGGTGGGTGACAATGTAATCATATCCAATGCCACACAGATAGCCGGAGAGGTTGTAGTGGATAATTTCGCTGTGATTGGCGGAGGTACATTGATACACCAGTTCTGCCATATTGGCCCGCATGTGATGATTCAGGGTGGGGCACTTGTAAACAAAGATATCCCACCTTATGTAAAAGCTGCTCGTGAACCCATAGCTTATGCAGGTGTGAACTCAATAGGTTTGCGTCGTCGTGGTTTCACGTCAGAAGTGATTCGTGACATTCAGGAGATTTATCGTTACCTGTATCTGTCGGGACTTAACAACACCGATGCTGTGGAGCGCATTGAGGCTGAACTTCCTGCCACAAAAGAGCGAGATGAAATTATTATGTTTGTACGAAATTCCAAACGCGGTATAATTCGCGGTTACGTGTAATTTCCCAATCATAATACAATACAAAATATTTAAGGGAGCGCATTTTTCCGATGCGCTCCCTTGTTGTATAGAAGAAGTAGAGTTGGTTACTGGAGTTTGTGAATGGTGTCAATGAGAGTGTCGCCGAGACCAATGGTGTATCCTTGGCTTACGAACACTACGCGATTGAATGTGTCGGCAATTATAAATATGGGCAGGTCGGTATTAGGGAGTTTCATAGCTTCGGTAATGGCTTTGGTTATATTACCGTTGATATCCGTTCCTGAAACCACAGTGGAGGGGAGAGCTTGCATCAATGATGTATCGGCGCGTTGTAGTTGCTGAGCATCGGGATATAGTAGTATGATACTGCGATTCCATTTCTCCAATTCCTGCGCTACAGCAGCAATGTCGCGTAGAGCATGGTTGGTCGGTTCGTGGTTGGGTTTGAGGATGCCGAGCACGTAATAACCTCGTCCGGTTGTGGACAGTACTGATTTATCGGAGTCGGTTTTTGTGTCATGATACAGTATTTCAGCATCAAAACTACCTATTACCTGCACATCGGTGGAGTCCTGGCGTATCACAAGTGGGCGCACGGTAAGAGAGTCCGGAGCCACGTTGAAAAAGTCCATACGTGTCAGCACGCTGCCATTTGCCATTCTTTGGCCGGTGACAAGCATGTAGTCACCAGCGTCTACTTCTGTAGGTTCTTTGAAAAGCGTGCTCCAAGTACCATCGTCGGGATAATTCAGCAGTTGATCGTGTCCATTTTCAATTTTTGACAATGTGAACTGTATATAGTATTTGGGATCGTCAATTCGTCCGGTGGTGCTGAATGTAAGTTGAAGTTTGCCTTTTGCTTTATTGGCTGATTTCAGAGGTGCCACGAAGTCGGCATTTATCCAATTGCCTTTGCTGTCAGCCCATTGCGGTTTGTTCGTAACCGGGTCAATTCGCGCCGGAATGCCCATGGAGCGTGCTCCTGCCACAAAAAATATGTTGCGTGATATTGGGGCTGTGTGGCGATGTGAGAGCACAGATACAGGACTCATCCGTGCATTGGCAGGATACCATTCGGCTGTACCGTCAATAGAATCTGCTACCCATTTCACCCAGCTTAAAGGGTTGGTTCTGAATTCATTTTGACTCGCGATATTGAAATGAGCATTGAAATATTTGCGAAACGGTGTCAGTTCCTCTGTGTCAATGCGAGGCGACAAGATGTATTCACTGTATAGTTCGGTGGGATATATAGGAGATGTCATACAGTCGGCAAGTACTTCTGCTGACACATCGCTTATATCCTTAGTGCTCAGTGATTTGATTAGCGATATGGCTCGTTTGCGATCATGTGATGGGGTTTGGCGTAGAAACTTGGTGAGCACAATATGGTTGGCACGAGCCTTGCTCATAATCTGTTTTATGTCATCTGTGTTTACATTCAGTTCTTCAGCCAAAGTTTCCGCTTGATCGGGTGTGGCGAATGTGGCAGCGTAAGCTCCACGTATGGAGTCTTCGTAGGCCAAACGAAGTTGGTTTGCTGTTACTTGATCATCGGTGACAGGTGTGAGATTGTTACCCGGTACCGGAGGTACCATATCAAGCTCAATTGTGCGGTCTGTCTGTGTTTGCTTTAATTTGACGATTACTTTATTGTCTTTTCCAACAGAGGTTTTGGTAAAACCATACATGCCATCTTTTTCAGCCCATACAAGCATATCTCCAAGGCCGGTAATAAGCTCTGCGTGTCCGTGTTTGTCGGTGTTCTTGCCTGCTATTGGATAAAATTCGCCGTAATTGTAAAGACGGAATGTGACCTGGGCATCACTGGCGGGTGTGCCGTCAGGGTTGAACACGGTGACATGAGTGGTGTCAACGGGTGTATATATGGAAGTCACATTGATATCGGTGTAATTGAGTCGCTGCATGAGCTTCTCTTCCGGGCCATCGTAGCGACCGTATACACGAGAGTTCATAAGCATTCCACGTGAAGCAGGGGCATTGAACCACGCAAGGTTCAGCACAGGTTCCGGCTCGCATGCTCCGAGAAAATACCATGTGCCATCGGCCCATGCCTCAACCCAAGCGTGATTGTCGTCGGTATGTGCCCAGCGTGGAGTGTAGACTTGACGTGCAGGTATACCCATGGCGCGCAATGCAGCTACTGTAAATGTAGACTCTTCACCGCATCGTCCAATTGCAGTGTACACTGTGGCCAATGGGGCATGGGTTCGTCCGTCAGATGGTTGATATGTGGCTTTTTCGTGACACCAATGGTTTATCTCTAAAATGGCATCACGCATTGACAGATTTTTGACTCTTTCTTTGAGTTCATTGTAAAATACCGGACGATGAAGGTCCACGGTTTCATTGTTCACTCGCACCGGTAGAACAAAGTGGCGAAATTCTCGGTCAGGTACCGTAGATCCCCACGGCATTTCTTTGCGGGCTTGCAATGAAGCGTTCACATTGCTTAAATAGAAGTCGGCATCATGGTCGGTGATGTCGGGTAGTGGCATATATGCATAAAGAACTTCAAGAGCATCACGTTGATCTGATGTTAATGGACGTGAAAACACTTCAAGCAGGTGAGAGTCGGTAAGTTGTGCCGAGCGAGCTTTGAAGTCGGCTTTTACCGCTTCGTCTGCTATACCTGCGTTAGCGTTCAGGGCAAAAGCTGTTGCGAGGAGAATAAATGAATATCTTATTTTCATAATTATGAATTTGCGTGTATGGCGCGCACTATTTGGTTCACAATAGCAGAATCTGTTGTCAGGCGGCTGTATTCATCGGTTCCGGCAGCGCCCATTGCCACACCTTGGTTCTTGTAGCGCATATCGCTTGCAAGAGGGCTGCGAGCCGATGCATGAAGTTCATGAACACCGGATTTTTCAATGATCTCAGCTGCATTTTGTGGTGACACACCGCCACCGGCAAGTATGGTCAGGCGTTCTTGAGCCTGCTTTTGTAGTGTGGCAAGCATTTTGGCTCCGTCCAAGGCTGATGGTGCGCATCCTGATGTAAGAACTCTGTTGCACTTCAGGTCAATAATCTGTTCCAAGGCTTCTAATGGTTCTCTGGTAAGGTCAAAGGCGCGATGAAATGTAACGCTCATATCACCCGCTTCCGATATTAGCCTGCTGCACAGGGCAGTGTCAATATCGCCATTGGCGGTAAGAGCACCGATAACCACTCCGTGTGCGCCTGTTTGACGCATCAGCCGTATGTCATGGCACATTAGCTCGGTTTCTTCTTCCGAGTACAGGAAATCGCCCGGGCGAGGGCGAATCAGCACATGAACTCTCAGTCCGGGTACTTTAAGGGCTTGTGCTACAAATCCAACAGAAGGGGTCATGCCACCTTCTGCGAGCCCTGAGCACAGTTCCACTCGTTGAGCACCGCCTATTGACGCAGCGTGGACGCTGTGGATGTCGGCAGCGCAGATTTCAAGTTGTGGTATCATTGTTTGGAAACGGTTTCAAGTTGCACTATATAATCAATGTCGGTAGGTATGGAATCAAGATGCAGAGTTACACCTCCATTCTTTTTATGAGTTGTATAACGTACTTTTTTGCCTGATTCAAATTCTTTGGCGCTTTTCACCCTGCATGTCAGAGGCAAATGAATGTCAGTGGAGTCAGGTGTGAGCAGGTGTACATACAGAGTATTGCCTCGACGAGTGGTTGTCCCCCATTTCTGAGCGGGGAAATCACTTCCGGTAGTACGGTAAATGGATTCACCGAATTTATTCATCCAATCACCCATCTCTTTTAGGCGGCTTACGGCTATCTCCGGGAGCTCACCTGACGGTTGCGGACCTACGTTGAGCAGAAGGTTTGCTCCCATGCCTGCTGTGTTGACAAGGTAGTGAATGAGTGTGCGGGTGTCTTTGTAGTTCTGGTCTTTGATACGGTAACCCCACATACCGTTCATTGTTTGGCAGGTTTCAAGAGGCAAGTGCGATATGTCTTGACCTGAAAGTCCGGCTGTGTTTTGTCCGGGTATATCACGCTCAAAAATTTGAATATCCTCACCGGGATAGGGTGTTTGATGGTGATTGTTGCCCACAAGACATTGCGGCTGCAATTTATGAATCATGGCGTATTGTTCAGGAAGCTGCCAGTTGAACGGTACCGAGTCTTCATCATGATCCCACCAACCGTCAAACCATATGGCTCCGATTTCACCATAGTTTGTTAGCAATTCCTTGAGC
>CAMWXV010000084.1 GCA_947178305.1 uncultured Porphyromonadaceae bacterium
TTTCTCACCCTATTCTCCTTTGCAGTGGTGGTGCCCATACTTGAAATCCTGTTCAAAGTTCGCGAAGGCACATACACATACATGTCGTTTGACAGCGGTGAAAACCTCAAAGACATCTTGTTCAACAATTTCTACTACTATACACAACAAGCCATAAACAGCTGGGGTGCAGCAACCACACTCGCGGCACTTGCTGCCATGCTCGTGGTCATGACCATGCTCAAGACCGGAACATCCTATCTCGGATCATTCTTCATAATCCCATTACGAAACGGAATCGTTCGCGATATACGTAACTTCGTTTACGATAAAGTCGTAAGTTTGCCCATATCCTTCTTCACTAACGAACACAAAGGCGATGTAATGGCCAGAATGACCGGAGACGTAAGCGAGATTGAGAATTCCATCATGACCTCACTTGACATGATCTTTAAAAATCCGGTGATGATCATCGTATACCTATCCACCATGATAGCCATAAGCTGGCAGCTAACCGTCTTTGTACTTTTGTTGCTACCTATAGCCGGCTACATAATGGGAACAACAGGCAAACGGTTAAAGCGTCAAAGCCTTGAACTTCAGCAAACATGGGGAGGTATAATGAACAACATTGAAGAAACCCTCGGTGGCCTGCGAATAATAAAAGCATTCAATGCCGAAGACAAGGTGCGCACACGTTTTCATAACGCCACACACAACCTTCTCAAACAAAGCAACAAAGTTGCACGCCGTTATAGTCTTGCCCACCCCATGAGTGAATTCCTCGGCACATGCACCATAGCCATAGTGCTATGGTTCGGAGGTTCTCTGATACTTTCAGGCGGATCATCTCTTGAGGCCGCAGGATTCATTTATTATCTGGTCATATTTTATTCCATGATCAATCCTGCCAAAGAACTGTCCAAAGCTGCTTACTCCATACAACGCGGCCTTGCATCAATGCAGCGCGTGGACAAAATACTCAATACACCCAACAATATCACCGACCCCATCAATCCTGAAAAGATTGACCACCTGAAAGGCGAAGTGATGTACAAGAATGTGACTTTTGGCTACAACAAATCCACTCCTGTAGTAATAGATGCCAACATCACCATCAAACCAGGAGAAACAGTAGCCCTCGTAGGACAAAGCGGCAGCGGAAAATCCACCATGGCCGACCTCCTGCCACGATTCTATGATGTGGACGCCGGATCCATAACCGTTGATGGCGTTGACATACGCAACCTTACCGTTCACGACCTGCGTTCATATATGGGTAATGTAAACCAGGAAGCTATCCTGTTCAACGACACATTCTACAACAACATAACCTTTGGCGTAAAAGAAGCCACCATGGAGCAAGTGATTGCCGCCGCCAAAGTTGCCAACGCACACGAATTCATCATGGCCAGCGAACAGGGTTACGACACCAACATAGGAGATCGCGGATGCAGACTCTCAGGCGGGCAGCGCCAACGTGTGTCCATAGCTCGCGCCATTCTAAAAAATCCACCGATACTCATTCTTGACGAAGCCACCTCAGCTCTTGACAGCGAAAGCGAGCACCTTGTACAAGAAGCACTTGACCGATTGATGAAAGATCGCACCACCCTTGTAATAGCCCATCGCCTCTCCACCATACGCAACGCCACACAAATATGCGTAATGCACGAAGGCCACATCGTGGAACGCGGAACCCACGACGAGCTCATGGCACTCAACGGTTATTATACCCGTCTCGTAGAAATGCAAAGTCTCGGATAATAACCAACAGACATTCCCAACCACTCATCCATCAGATATTACAATATAAAAAGCCTTGTTTCACAACAAGGCTTTTCTTTGCTTATTCTAAGTGTATACAGGGATGTGATTAAATATTAGCGTACCCATATTGATACACAATTGTATCAATAACACATACAAATATATCCTTTTTTTATCACACACCAAAAACATTTTGTGTGTTTATTTCTATCACACTATAATTTTCTGCTATTTTACTGCATATATGAGGTTTTAAACGAGAAAAAGCGTACCTTTGCACCATCAAAAATGCCTCATGGCAACCATTTCACTCGTATTCAATCAATTAGCTTATTTTTCAATACATTTTTTCTATCAATGGAGTGGTTAACTAATCTTATCTGCCCGGGCAGCGAATCGCTTGCAAGCACACTTGTGCTTTATTCATTTGTGATAGCTGCCGGTGTATACCTGGGCAAGTTGAAAGTGGCCGGTGTTTCACTCGGTGTCACTTTTGTTCTTTTCGTAGGTATACTTATGGGACATTTCGGCTATGTTGTAAATGCTGAAGTTCTAAAATTTGTCCGTGAATTCGGTCTTATACTGTTCATTTTCTCTATCGGTATTCAGGTCGGACCGGGATTCTTTTCTTCGTTCAAGAAAGGAGGCGTAAGACTCAATATGCTCGCTGTGCTCGGAATAGCACTGAACGTGGCTATTGTGCTTATAATATTCCTCATTGAAAACGGCAACACTGAAATTTATGCCCTTGTCGGTGTGATGAGCGGTGCAGTAACAAACACACCGGGACTTGCCGCCGCCCAACAAACAGCCGGCACACCCGATGCCATAAACACCATGGCCATGGGATACGCCGCCGCATATCCTCTTGGCGTTATCGGCATCATAGCTGCAATGTTCTTGATAAAAGGCGTGTTCCGAATCAAAACCGAAAATGAAATCAAGGCTATTTCCGAAGAGCAGGAAAGTGCTCAAAACAAACCAGATATCATAACTGTAGTTGTCACAAACCCGCTGATTGACGGCAAGTCTTTAAGAATGTTGCACGACATCATTCAGTGCGATTTCGTAATCTCACGACTCATTGATGCATCAGGTGAAATCATAATACCTACATCGGCCACCCAGATTCACACCGGCGACAAGCTCTATGTGGTTCTCGCCGCCACCGATGTTGAACGATTTGAACTCCTTGTTGGTCCACAAGAAGAAATGGACTGGGAAGCAGCAAGCCCCAGCGAAGTGGTGTCACGACGCATCCTTATCACCAAAAGCGAATACAACGGTGTGGCTCTCGGAGCCTTGCGTCTGCACTCCGCATACAAGCTTAACGCCACACGCGTAAACCGCGCCGGTGTAGACCTCCTCGCATCTCCGAATCTGCGTCTTCAGATGGGCGACCGTATCACCGTAGTTGGCGACATAAACGACATTTCACGACTCGCTGACAAACTCGGCAACTCAATGAAACGCCTCAATCAGCCCAACTTGATTACCATCTTCGTAGGTATCATGTTTGGTATCATCGTTGGATCCATCAACCTTGGCATGGGCATGAAACTCGGCCTTGCTGGCGGCCCGTTGGTTGTAGCTATCCTTCTCAGCCGTTTCGGATACAAGTTCAAACTTGTAACATACACATCTTCATCCGCATCCCTGCTCATGCGTGAGCTCGGCATCTGCTTGTTCCTTGCCTCTGTCGGCATCAGTTCTGGAGCCGGATTCGCCGAAACAGTATTCAACCACACAGGCATGATGTGGGTGATATGGGGCTTCCTGATCACATTCATTCCATTGGTTATCGTTGGCTCCATAGCTCGCGGAGTATACAAGATCAACTATCTCACAATCATGGGACTTTTCTCAGGCGGTTATACCGACCCACCGGCACTTGCCTATGCCGGAAACAGCACCGGCAGCGACTCTCCTGCCGTAGCCTACTCCACAGTCTATCCGCTGACAATGTTCCTGCGAGTAGTAGCCGCACAAGGTTTGATTCTCATATTCGCTTAAACTTATCTCTTTAATACAGCAACGGCCTTCCTGTAAATGCAGGAAGGCCGTTGCCATTTTTATAATCAATAATCAGCTTACGAAATATACTCTCGCAGTTTATCCACAAGTTGAGTGGTACGATGCACACCCGAACCACGCCACACAACTTCACCTGCCTTGAATAAAATCAAAGTAGGAACTGATTGAATACGATACATTTCAGATAATTTCTCATTCTTATCTACATCAATCTTCACTATGTTAACACTATCGCCAAGTGTGGTTTTGACTTCATCAAGAATAGGCCCCTGCATTTTACATGGACCGCACCACGTAGCATAAAAGTCCACCAAAGTGGGTTTCTGATCTTTAATAATGTCGTTAAACTCGTTCATATTTTTCTTATAAGTTAATTAATTTGGTCTTACTGATACAAATATAACAACACAGACACAAGTATGTTGTTTTTTTTGGCTATTTTTGTGCCAATTAACATTAAATCTATACCATATGCGTATTAAAGCCCTCATTACATCACTATTCACTATTGCCACCGCCGCATACGCGTCTGCCTACTCTTTGTGGCCGGTGCCACAATCAATGTCCTACAGCAATGATATTTTTCCTATTTCCGACCACATAACCATAGTGGCCGACAACGATGTCAACCAGCTAACCATATCCAGAGCAAAAGAAGTTTTGGATAATGCCGGCATACAAAGCACCATTTCCACAACACCCAACCCCGAAGGACAAAACATGTTCATAGGTGTAAACGGAACAAAAGGACATGCCACCCAATATGCCACAACCCATAGCCTGTCGCTTGATGTGTTTAACAACCAAAGTCATTGTTTTGACCCACACATAGTTTATGTTGACAACTCCAATATTCTTGTGATAGGCAATAACGAAGGTAGTGCATTTTACGGCATGGCCTCACTTGAACAAATGTTTGAGCAGTCTGTTGACGGAAGCCTTCCCGGCGTACTGATCAATGATTACGCACATACCAAGTATCGCGGTCTTGTAGAAGGATTCTACGGACATCCATGGTCCATAGAATCCCGCCTCAACCTGTTTGACTACATGAAGCGCTACAAAATGAACTATTACGTTTACGGTCCAAAAGCCGACCCGTATCATGCCGGCAACTGGCGAATAAACTATCCGGAAACTGTTACAGAAGAGCAGCGCCTGTTAGGACAGATCACAACCGAGGATATGCACAATCTTGCCACACATGCAGCACAATGCAATGTTGATTTCGTTTGGGCCATTCATCCTACTCTTGGTTCATACTCTATTGACCTTAACTGGGTAAGCGACATCATGTCAAAGTTTGAGCAACTTTACTCACTTGGTGTACGCCACTTCGGAGTATCAGTTGACGACATGAGAGGACATCCGACAAACCAAGCTCAGTTGCCACATCTTGTGCAGCAAGCCATTGATGAGAAATGGAACACTGATAACGCTAATCCTGCTGACCGCGTGGGCAATGTGCTATTCGTACCTACATGCTATGCCATCAACTATGGCGCATCCTATAGCCTCACACCCATAAAAGAAATTAGTCCTAAAGTAGAAGTGGCATTTACTGGCTACGACTGCTTCTCCAATCTCAGAGCTTCCTCATTTTCACAAATAGCAAGCTACATAGACCGTGACCCAATTTTTTGGTGGAACAACCCCGTTAACGATGACCACGATGCCTGGTTGTACATGCATGGACTCACCGAACGCTGGATTATTGAACAGAAAGAACCCGTTGAAAACATGCGTGGTTTCCTGCTCAACCCTATGAACCAAGGACAAGCCTCCAAAGTTTGTATTTTCTCCGGTGCCGACTATTGCTGGAACCCAGCCGCATTCAACGAGCAGCTTAGCTGGGAGCAATCACTGCGTTCCATAGTCAAAACCGATGAAAACGTAGCCGCACTCAAAAAATTCTTACGCGTGCTCAGCGCCTATACCACCGTTGAGACCACATCTCCTGAAGGCGAAGAGTTGAAAGAAGTGTATCAAGCCTTCCAAAACTCCTATTCAACTTCCAACATACCGGAATCATCCGAACTTCTCCAAGCTATGCAAGATTGTTATGACGCATGCACTCTGATGCGTACATTCAAGGACAATGAAGACCCTGATCTCGCTCTATTCTACATTGACATTGAACCTTGGCTCAACAAGCTTAGCGACATGTGCTACATCGTTATCCACACATTGGAATATATGAACGGCGAGGCTTCTCTTGACAACTGGGCGAACTTTTCCGACCTTGTTGAAATGGCCAACAATATCCACACCAACCATCTTATGAGTGTGCTTGAAGGATCGGGAACATCCACATACGAAGTATTCCAGGAAGTACATCCTACCCCAAAATACTTTGATCCATTCATTGATTTCTTAGCTGGCGTACTACCCGATTACGCACCGACACTCCCCGCCCGCGACAAATCACCCAAAATAATCACCAATCTGCAATCCACTCCAAACGTAACTTTGCAGGACAACGACAACTCTCACTCATTGAGCGGTCTTTCCAATATCTCCTTAAATCTTGGTGAATACATTGGCGTATGCCTCAACTCCATAGAGAGTGTAACACTACAACCGGCAGCACTACCCGACGGAGTGGTTCTTGAACATTCTATTTCAGGTAAAGAGTGGACTTTATGGGAAGGAGAAGAAACAGATATGGCATACTTCCGTCTGCGCGGCAACTCCGAAAGCGAAGTCACACTTAACTTCAACACTCTCCCCTACTCCAAGCCTGTGATTCCCGTTGACTCCAAACCTACCGCCACAACAAACATGGGCACTTATCAGAGCTACGTAATATCAAATATTGTGGACGGTCAATCAAGCACTTTCTTCTGGAGCAATGACTCTCAACACGAAGGCGACTATATAACACTTGATTTCGGAGCCTCCAATCCACGTCGTAACATAACATTACTGTTCAACAAAGGCGACCACCCAACAGGCACTGCTCTGATTCAGCTATCCAACGATGCCTCGCAATGGTCCACCATTGCATCGTTCACCGACAGCGACATCATTGACAACACATTCACTTGCTCCGCCAACGACACCCCCGCTCGTTATGTACGCCTCTACATACAATCAGTAAGCAACACCAACTGGTTCCAACTTGCAGAATTCACTGTGACATCTCTTGCCTCCCAATCCATCGCCACAACATATGATGCAGAAGGAAATGCCATAACCACACTTAACGACATTTCACTCACATCATATCATGCAGCAAGTGGCGAGGGATTCATTGAACATTCATTCATTGAAAACCTTGACATTCGCGAAATACATATATACCATAATTCCAAATTCGCAAATCCAGCAGAGCTACCAACCATTGAGGTATACAGCAACGGAGAATGGCATTCCGCAGGAGTCCTCAACGACCAACGCACCATAGTAACTGTGCCAGAAGAACTGCGTCACGTAACACGTATGCGCATATCATGGACCGAAGGCAACGCTCCGCAAATCCACGAAATCTATCCTGAAGGCCCCGAGTACGTACAACCGGCATCCGATTATGCAGGAATAGAATCCGTCAACACAGATTCCGAACATCAGCTTACCTTCAGCCTCAGTGCACGCACACTCACCATCAAGGCTAAATCTACTATCAATTCTGTAGAAATCACCGATGCCTCCGGTCGTGTCATCACATCTGCCCATCCGGCAACGACAACTGTCACACTGCCAGTGAACACACCGGTATTTATCGCAACGGTACATCTGTCCAACGGCACCACCGTTTCACGCAAGTTATCAATGTAATATACCGGATAACTCAGGTAACATAATTCAAGACAGTGTAAGATAAGAACAGCCGGCATATATATGCCGG
>CAMWXV010000085.1 GCA_947178305.1 uncultured Porphyromonadaceae bacterium
GATGAGATGGATACCTACGGCTCGGGCTTTTTGTGCGAGTCGCGCTACCGGAGTTTCAAGTTCTTTGCCTGTAGTCATGAGCAGGTCGGCAAACTCATCTATTATCACAACGATGTAGGGGAGGAAGCGATGCCCTTTTTCAGGACTCAGGCGACGAGAGGTGAAGATGTCGTTGTATTCAGCGATGTTGCGCATGCCAGCTTTTTTGAGCAGAGCGAGGCGGTTTTGCATCTCCACACAAAGGGAGTTGAGCGTGGTGACGGCTTTGGACGGCTCGGTGATGATGGGTTCTTCTTCATCGGGCAGTTTGGCCAGATAGTGGCGTTCAAGTTTAGAGTACAGGCTGAACTCCACCATTTTGGGGTCAATGAGCACAAATTTTAGTTCGGATGGGTGCTTCTTATAAAGCAATGATGCTATTATGGCGTTGAGTCCAACTGATTTACCCATACCGGTGGCACCGGCTACAAGCAGATGTGGAATCTTGGCAAGGTCGGCTATATAGACTTCATTCTGTATGGTTGTACCAATGGCAAGCGGTAGCTTGGCTTTGGTTTCAATGTATGCTTTGGAGGAGAGTATGCTGCGTATGCTTACAATCTGCGGATCGCTGTTGGGCACTTCCATACCGATTGTGCCTCGTCCAGGCATGGGTGCTATGATGCGAATGCCAAGTGCTGCGAGGTTCAAGGCCATGTCATCGCCAAGATGTTTGATTTTGGCAATACGCACACCTTCGGCAGGAACTATTTCGTAAAGTGTTATAGTGGGGCCGACTGTGGCCTTGATGCTTGCGATTTCCACTCCGTAGCTGTTGAGTGTACGAGTGATACGCTCTTTATTGGCTTCTTGCTCTTCAAGGTCTACTACGCCTTGTTTTTCTTCGCGCTCGGTTAGCAGGTCAAGTGACGGAAATCGGAAACGACCAAGTTCTGCGGTGTGGTCGTATGATGTGTCAATGCCACGGTGCTCTATGGCTTCAACTTCGGTGTATTGTTCTATCTGCGGTGTTGAAACTGTGATAGGTACGTTATCAATTGAGGCTGAAGCGGTGGTGGTAGCTATTGACACAGAGTTTTCAGTATTCTCTGGTAATTCTGTGCCTTCTTTGGGTTCCGGTGCAAAATCGGAGTTTTCTGAGGCCTCTGATACATTGTATTGAGTGGTGGTATTATCAGTGTCGTCAGTATAGACAGAATCGGATGTTGGGATTTCGTCGTAGAGATCAAAGCTTTCGGATTGCTCTATGGTGTCAGTGTTATCAGTAAGAGCTGGTGTGTCGGAATGGTTGGATGTGGATGCTGTGTCAGGAGCGTTCATAGTGACATGTGGTTGCTCTTTGGACTGTTCTTGAACTCTGGCTCGCTCTTGAGCTTGCTGTGCTGCTTTACGCTCTTCCTGCAGACGACGGCGCTCTTCGGAGCGAGCTATATGGCGAGCATTCATCTCAGATATGCGTTGACGCTGTGCTTGTAGGCGTACTCCAATGAAGCGGCATATGGCTTGCGTCTGACTGAAAAATATCAGAATCATAGATGCTACAAGCAGAATATTTACAGCAAGGGTTCCCCATAAGCCAGTAAAGGTGAAAAGCCATTGATTGACAAAAAAACCGTGTTCTCCACCCCAAAAATGAAAGCCTCCGGATTGGTATGTGACAAATCCGGCAAGTACGGATGTTGCCACTGTGATCAGCAGGCTACGGAATGTGAGGCGCAGAAAGCGAAATTTGTGAAGACCAACAAGTGATATTCCCAAGGCTCCTATATAAAAAATCAGAACGAAGGCACCGATACCGAACCAATGAGATACAACAAGATTACTGAGATATGCTCCAAAAAGACCAGCAGCATTGGTGGCTTCTGTGGCGCGTGGTGCGGTAGCGGATATATTCCCGGCGGAAATAAGGCTTTGATCCTGTGCGCCTGATGACAGATAGGAGAGTGAGGCTATGAGCATATAGCAAGCGGCAAGAATCATTGTGATGCCGAGGAATATTTTGAATCGGCGGTCGGTCAGATAGGATATAAAAGAGAAATTCAGCTTATATGAGCTGGATGAATTGGCATGATGCTGAGTTGTTTTTGTGCCTGTGTTGCGAGGTGCAGATGGCTTTGGAGTTGTGTGAGAGGTTGTGGTATGTGCCGTGTTCTGCTCCTGACGTGGTTGTGGCGCAGGGGAGGCAGGCGCGATTGTGGTTGGCGCGGTGAATTAAGTGCGGACGGGTCAAAATTGCCTGTGGAGATTTCAAAGGAGTCCATGATGGCGGGGTATACTTGATTAGAGATTGGAGAGATCCGATATGGTTTTCAGCGGATCAGGTGCAGAGAATACAAAGCTTCCAGCAACGAGTACATCGGCACCTTCGGCTGCAAGTTCTGCGCCTGTTTCCATGTTTACGCCTCCGTCAATTTCCACGATGGCATTGGAGCCGGTGGTGGCTATGAGCTGCTTTAGACGGCGTAGTTTGTTAATGGTGTGCGGGATGAATTTTTGCCCACCAAAGCCTGGGTTTACAGACATGAGTAGCACCATGTCAAGGTCGGTGATGATGTCGGAGAGCATTTCCACAGGAGTGGCAGGATTGAGTGTCACAGCGGCTTTCATGCCAGCATCTTTGATTTGCTGTACAACGCGGTGGAGGTGTGGGCATGCTTCGTAATGAACATTCATGATATGTGCTCCACAATCGCGCACTTGATTCACATAACGCTGTGGATCAACAATCATAAGATGAACATCAAGCGGTTTGCGTGCGAGTTTCTGAATGGATTTAATTACCGGGAATCCAAAAGATATGTTTGGTACAAAAACACCGTCCATAACATCAATGTGCATCATGGCTGCGGTGGAGTTGTTGAGCATTTCAACATTCCGGCCGAGTTGGCTGAAGTCGGCAGAAAGTAGTGATGGGGCAATCTGTATCATAGTGAGGTGGATTTATGGGGTTTGAATGCGTTGTAGGCTATTATGCCTATGCATATTATGCCTATGGCCAAGCCGGCATAAGTAAGGTAGGAATTATATTGCTCCACGGCGGTATACAACTGGTCACGACTGACAATGGTGCCAAGCCAGTAGCCGAGTGCTGCAAGAGCTGTGTTCCAAGTAAATGCTCCAAGTGAAGTGTAGAGCATGAATTTCCATATGTTCATACGGGCCAATCCGGCGGGGATGGATATAAGTTGACGAACAGCTGGTATGAGGCGACCGATGAAGGTGGATATGGCTCCATGGGAATCAAAATACTTTTCGGCTTTGTTCACTTTGGTTTCGTCTATGAGGCAGGCGTGGCCGATGCGTGAGTTTGCGAATTTGTAGACAATCGGGCGACCTATCCAAATGGACAGAAAATAGTTGACGAGCGCGCCAACGAGCGCGCCTGCAGTGGCTAACAACAGCACAAGCCATATGCTGACTTCATGGCTTGTACAAGCAAGGTATGCAGCGGGGGGTACTATAACTTCGGAAGGGAATGGAATAAATGAGCTTTCAACTGCCATTAGAAGAAAAACCATAGTGTATATCCACAGGGCATCGGCATTAAGAAAATCTTGAATTATCTGAGCCGGATCAACCAACATCCCGGCCATTATTAATGAGTCAATCATAATGATGATAATTTAATAGGGAATTTGAGAACAAAATTACAAAATAATTGCCTCATATCCTATCATAAGAAAACAGAATAACGGTATTTAATTTTAGAGTATATCTGCTTCACGGAACAATACGGAATAGTATTCGGCTTTTTTCTCAATGGCCATGGGGTAGGCGCGTGATGTGGAGGGCATTCGCCAGATGTTTAGTCCGGTTGACGAAGTAACCATTTGTCCCATCTTGGGTGCGGAGGTGTTTGTGAGAGATGCTATGACGGAGGTGGCTTTTTCTCCGGTGGTGGCTATTGTGTGGCATTGAGGCATACGGTCAAGGAGCTCTTGTAGGTTGACCGGACGGATTATTTCAAGATATTTGTCGGATGCGTTACCTTTTGTACGTATTATTTCTGCTCCGGTGTCGTGAAGAGCTATACCTCGCTCGGTAAGAAATTTTTTGATGTCGTCAATGCGGAATGTGCGAGCTTGCTGGTCGTAGAAATGGAATTTATTGTTATAGAATATTAGTCCCATGATACGCCAGAAGTCGTTTGTGGGATTTGGGTAGTAGAAATCCATGCACCAACGGTTGGATGCCGGAGGGAATGTGCCCAATATGAGTATTTTGGCTTGGTCGGGAATAAATGGTGGCCAAGGGTGGGTTTCAGTGTTCATAATCAGAAGCCGATGAATGTTTGCGGATAAGTCAATCGCCACTGCAACCGTTTAACAGGTGCAGTGGCGATTGATATGTGATGTTGGAAATTACGCTTTTACTCGGCCAATGTAGCTGCCATCACGAGTGTCAACTTCAATGAGTTCGCCTTCGTTGATGAACAAGGGTACACGTATCTCAGCGCCTGTTTCCAGAGTAGCGGGTTTGAGGGTGTTGGTGGCGGTGTCGCCTTTCAAACCGGGCTCTGTGTAGGTGATTTTGAGGACTGTTTTGATGGGCATTTCAGCGTAAAGTACTGTTTCGGTTGAAGCATCGCTAACCACTTCAACGGTGTCACCTTCTTTCATGAAAGCAGAACCGGTAACAAGTTCCTTGTTGATAGGAATTTGCTCAAAAGTTTCGTTGTTCATGAATATATCATCGCCTCCGTCGGCATAGAGGTATTGGAACGGACGACGCTCAACGCGCACGTCTTCAAGTTTTTCACCGATGTTGAAGCGACGTTCAAGTACGCGGCCGTCAACCACATCCTTGAGTTTGGTGCGCATGAAAGTGTTGCCTTTACCGGGCTTAACGTGAAGGAATTCCACGCAGAAATACAAGCGGCCGTCCATGCGGATGCAGGTGCCGTTTTTGATGTCTTGAGCGTTAATCATAAAAATATGTAGTGATGTTTATTTTGAGCGCAAAAGTACAAAAAAATATCATTTTAATCAAAGATTTTGTCCCAATCTTTCCAAACGGCTTCATAGCCAAGGGCGCGAATCTCGTTTGCAACCTGCAATGGGGTGCGACTGTCGCTGACTTCAAACTGCTCCAAAGCATCGGGTGTGGATACATATCCTCCGGGTTCGGTTTTACTTCCGGCACTCATTGATGTGACTCCGAGTTTCATCATATTGGCACGGAACGTGGGGTTTTCGCGGGTGGAATAGGATATGTCTACATCGTGGTCAAAAATTCGGAATGCAAAGGTGAGTTGTGCAAGTTCGCGATCGGTCATTATGACGTTGGGTTGGTAGCCGCCTTCGGCGGGGCATATTCGGGGAAAGTTGATGCTATAGCGAGTGCGCCAATAGTTTTTACGCAGATAGCGGAGGTGCCGGGCCATCATTGTGACATCGGTGCGCCAATCTTCAAGTCCGATAAGTACGCCCATGCCTATTTTGTGTACTCCGGCTGCTCCCATGCGGTCAAAGCCGTTGACACGCCATTCAAAGATTGACTTCATGCCTCTTGGATGATATTTCTTATAGGCTTTTTCGTGGTATGTTTCCTGGAAGCAGACAACTCCGTTGAGCCCGGAGTGGGTGAGGCGTTCGTAGTCGCGTTGCTTCATGGGCATTACTTCAATGGTGAGATTGTTGAAATATGGTCGGGCTGTGTGCAGCACTTGCTCCAAGTATTCAACGCCATTGAGGGCAGGGAATTCACCGGACACTATCAATAGATTTTCAAACGGCCCGAGTTTGCGAATGGCTTCGCATTCGGCTTTGACTTGCTCTTGTGTGAGTGTAATGCGTTTTAACGGATTGTGGTGATTGAATCCGCAATACACACAATGGTTGGTGCATGCGTTGGACACATAGAGCGGGATGTACATGGAGATAGTTTTACCAAACCGCTCAAGGGTGTAGTGGTGTGACAGCTGAGCCATGCGTTCAAGGTATGGCTCGGCGGCAGGTGATATCAGTGCCATGAAGTCGTTGACCGATGGGTGGGGCGCTGAGAGCGCCCTTTCCACATCGGCTGCGGTTTTGGAGGCTATGGTATCGGTGGTTGCCTGCCAATCGTATTTTTTCAGTTCATCGTAAAACATCTGTCGCTTAGTATTTGTCGCATTCTTTGGCTACGTCTTGCGAGATGCGCATGGCGCAGAAATTGGGGCCACACATGGTGCAGAACTTGTCATTGTCCTTGCGGCTTTCTACATAATATTGTCGCGCGCGCGCAGGGTCAAGAGACAGGTTGAACTGGTCTTTCCAGCGGAAGTCGTAACGAGCTGCGCTCATGGCATCGTCACGAAGTTGAGCACCCGGGTGCCCTTTGGCTATGTCGGCGGCATGTGCAGCGATTTTGTAGGAGATAACGCCGTTGCGCACATCTTCAAGATTGGGGAGTGCAAGATGTTCCTTTGGGGTTACATAGCATATCATGGCTGTGCCCATCCATGCGATTTGTGCGGCGCCGATGGCGGATGTTATGTGGTCATAGCCCGGTGCAATGTCGGTGGTCAGTGGGCCGAGAGTGTAGAATGGTGCTTCGTGGCATTTTTCTACCTGACGATCCATGTTTTCACGTATTTTGTGCATGGGTACGTGGCCGGGGCCTTCAATGAGAACCTGAACATTGTGTTGCCATGCGATTTCTGTGAGTTCTCCAAGTGTGTCAAGTTCAAGGAACTGTGAGCGGTCGTTGGCATCGTGGATGGAACCGGGACGGAGACCGTCGCCAAGCGAAACGGCAACATCGTATTTGGCAAGTATCTCGCAGATTTCATGAAAATGGGTGTAGAGGAAATTTTCTTCGTTGTGCAGTACGGCCCATTGTGTCATGATGGAGCCACCTCTGGACACAATGCCTGTAAGACGCTCTTTGATCATGTCGGCGTGAACGCGAAGAGCGCCGGCGTGTATTGTGAAATAATCTACTCCTTGTTCGGCTTGTTCTATTAGGGTGTCGCGATAAATTTCCCATGTGAGGTCGCGGACTCGTCCGTTGACTTTCTCCAATGCCTGGTATACAGGGACGGTGCCCATGGGTACGGGGCAGTTGCGTATGATCCATTCGCGGGTTTCGTGGATGTTGTCGCCTGTGGAGAGGTCCATAAGGGTGTCTCCTCCCCAATAGCAGCTCCAAACGGCTTTTTGCACTTCTTCTTCAATACCTGAGGACAGAGCAGAGTTGCCGATATTGGTGTTTAGCTTGACAAGGAAGTTTTTGCCGATAATCATCGGTTCGGCTTCGGGATGGTTTATGTTGGCCGGAATCACGGCGCGGCCTGCGGCAATTTCCTGACGTACGAATTCAGGTGTGATATGGCTGTCTATGCCGAGTTCCTTGCAGTTGGCATTCTCTCGGATGGCAACATATTCCATTTCCGGTGTTATGACTCCTTTGCGGGCAAGAGCCATTTGTGTGATGGCCTGGTCTTGCTTGGCTACGCGTGGTGCGTGGCGATGCTTGAAGCGGATTGGTTCAAGCTCGGGGTTGTTTTCGCGTTCACGTCCATATTGTGATGTTATGCCCGGGAGCTGCTCCAGGTCGGTGCGTTCGGCAATCCATTGTTCGCGGATTCTGGGGAGTCCTTTGTTGATATCCAATTCCACAT